>NZ_LZMK01000095.1:0-665 GCF_001665865.1 Nocardia sp. 852002-20019_SCH5090214
GACCGGATGCCCGGACGGGTGCCGGTGCCGGTGGCCCGACGACGACGAACGCTTCGAATGCGGGTGCCCCGGCTGCGCCGACTGGCGGCCGATCCCGGCGATCGACTGGGTCATCGTCGGCGGCGAATCCGGGCCCCACGCCCGGCCGATCGAGGCGGACTGGGTGCGCGACCTGCGCGACCAGTGCGTCGAGGCCGGGACCGCGTTCTTCTTCAAGCAGTGGGGTGGCCGCACCCCGAAAACGGCCGGGCGTGAACTCGACGGCCGGATCTGGAACCAGTACCCGCAGAACAGGAGCACCTCATGCCACGCCTGATGTCGGTCTCGCTCACCGAACCCCAGGTCCGCGACCGGACAAAGACCGTCACCCGCCGTATGGGCTGGCTGATGCTGCAGCCCGGCACCCGGCTCACGCTGTGCCGCAAGGTGATGGGCCGCCGCCGCGGCGAACCACTCGTCCGGATCGTCGACGTGGAAGTACTCGACGTCGGGCGCGAGCGCCTCGACACCATCACGAACGAAGAAGTCCGCGCCGAGGGCTTCCCTGAGATGACGCCGGCGCAGTTCGGCGAGTTCTTCTGCGGCAGCCACACCGGCTGCACCCCGGACTCGATGGTCACCCGAATCCGGTGGCGCTACCTCGACGATCCGGAATCGCCGTAGCA
>NZ_LZMK01000096.1:0-2873 GCF_001665865.1 Nocardia sp. 852002-20019_SCH5090214
GCTCAACTTCAAGCCTCGATTGTCGTCGGCGAACTCGATCTGGATGGCCTCTGCCCAGGCATCCTCGACCGGATGGCGACGCAGGGGTTGGTTCTCTGTCCCGCAGTCGTTGACCTGCGCGGGTTTCGCTAGGTTCGGCCGGCAGATGTAGCACGGGATCGGCCGGTACTCCTCGTCGTAGCCCATCCACCCGTTCTGGCATCCGTGTGTGCTGGTGTACTCCACCGACTGCCTCAGACCCTCTATCCAGGCGCCGCGACCACACCGCGGCGGCTTTGTTCAAATTACGCCGCCCGCAGCGCGTATAACCAACTGGTGAGCGAAACTTCCACTGGCACAGAGAGTGCCAGAGCAGACGGTCTCCACTACCTCGATGAGCTTCTCCAGACCGCTATCGACGACATCGACGCTCGAGCAAGCCGAACTGCGCAGCGCGAGATCCTCGGCATTCCCACGGGATTCAACGAGCTCGATGAAGTAACCGGCGGGTTGGAGCCAGGGACTTTGACCGTGGTCGGCGCGCATCCTGGTGTCGGCGCCAGTACCCTCGCCCTCGATTTCGCCCGGTTCGCATCGATCAGGCAGAAGGTGCCGACGATGTTCGCGACGCTGGACTCATACCCGAAGACCGTGATCAAGCGGGCACTCAGCGCCGAGGCCCGGATCAAGCTGTGGGACCTCCGGAACGGGTACATGTCCGACGAGGACTGGACCAAGCTGGCCAAGCGGATGTCGGAAATAGCCGACGCGCCCTTGTCGATATACCGTCCGAAGGATCGAGACATCACCGAGATCGTGGAGACTGTCACCGACGAGGTTGAAGACGCCGGGGTGAAGTTCCTGATCATCGACTCGCTGCACCTGGTGACCGCTCGCAGAGAAGTCCCATACGAAAACCGAGAGCGGGAGATCTCCGAGATCACGCGGCGACTCAAAGCCCTTGCCCTGGACTTGAATATCGCGATTGTCGCCACCGTCCAGCTGTCGAACAATCCCGGCCCCCGACAACTGCCTGCTCGCGCTACTCTTGCCGACCTCCGTGACTCGGGAACCATCGCTCACGTCGCCGACAACGTAATCGTTTTGCACCGCCCCGATGCCTGGGAGCGCGATGACCCGCGCGGCGGCGAGGCTGACCTCCTGCTGCTCAAGCACCGGCAGGGCCCTGCCTGCACCATCACCGTCGCGCACCAACTCCACATGAGCCGGTTTATCGACATGGCCCGCAGTTGAGTGGCGCCTGACCTGGTGTTGGGAATCGATCGGTTTCCCGACACTGGCCGCAGGGCGCTATGGCGCCCAGGTCGGCCGGTCACGTCGTTGTCGGTGAATCGTGTCGAGAACTGTCGCGGATTGTGATGGCGGATTCCTGCAGGCCCTGGTGCGCTACGCCTTCGTGTCGGGTTTCTTGTCGTCGTCCGATGACGGAGTGGGCGAGGTTTGGAAGGGGCTGTACTTCTTGGGCTCGGTCAGGACGAAGAGCAGGATCGCTCCGGGAGCGAATCCGATCGTCCACCACCAGAAGTGCGGGTCGTGCAGGGCTGTTTCGACTCCGCCCGTGCGGGCGTACAGCGCGAGCGCGACCGCGGTGCCGACAGCTGCGACGAACGCGGCGGTCCTGACCAGCTCCCAGAACTGTTCTCGCCGGGCCAGGAGGTCCTTGCGCCTGTCGATAGCTGTCCGGAGGTCGTGCACGGCTCGTACCAGATCCGACCTGCCGGAGGCGCTTTCGGGTAGCGCATTCAGTTTCTCGATCAGCCCGGCCAGGGTGGTCAGCTGATCACCCAGCGACTTCTCGGTGTTCGCTCGGGAGGCGCTCGCCGCGATAAGCGCACCGATAATCGTGGCTACCGGTGCAGCCAGTCCCACAGCGATCGTCAATGCCGGACTGCTGCCGCCACTTTCAGCGGCAAGGACGTCCCACCCGTGCATCCGCCCATCATCGCAGTATCTTGGGGATCACTCGGCTTGTCGACAGTTGCGGCGCCTGGTCGAGATCCCCGGTACGTGAATGGTTGCCGAGCCCTCAGCTCGTGGCCGGCGCGGACCGCAAGTAGGCGTAGACGGTTTCGCGGCTGATCCCGAAGTCCTTGGCAAGCACCGATTTCGATTCGCCAGCCGCGGCCCGCTCACGCAACTGCGCAGCCTGTTCGGTAGTGAGGGCGGGCTTGCGGCCGGTGTAGACGCCGCGGGTCTTCGCGGCGGCGATGCCTTCGCGTTGGCGTTCGAGGATGAGAGCGCGTTCGAATTCGGCGAAGGCGCCCATCACGCTCAGCAGCAGGTTCGCCATGGGTGAGTCCTCGCCGGTGAAAGTCAGGCTCTCCTTGACGAATTCGACTCGTACGCCTTTGCCGGTGAGGGTGCGCACAAGCCGGCGTAGGTCGTCGAGGTTGCGGGCGAGGCGGTCCATGGAGTGCACGATGACGGTGTCGCCGTCGCGGACGAAGGCGATCATCTCGTCGAGTTTGGGGCGGGTGGTGTCCTTGCCGGAGGCCTTATCAGTAAAGGTGCGTTCGACATCGATCCCGTCGAGCTGGCGCACGGTGTTCTGATCGACCGTGCTGACCCGGATATAGCCGACCCGCATGATTCACCCCTCCAGAGACCGAAATTGTCAGGTTGAACTCTAAGAACCCAGCCGACAAGTGTCAAGAAAGGCGAATTCTCACCCTATTTTGACGCTGTTCGTCCCCGGTCACGACTGTGGTGTTGGGGTGTACCCCAGATGCGCAGGCACTGCCAGCACCACGCTCCGCAGCTGCGGCTGTAACGTGTTTCACTTCTGAGTGTCAACGGATTTCGGAGGGGACCGAACACAGATGCTGAGCTTCTTCGTCGAACGCGATGGTCGACTCGTCGCCCAGAAAATCCAC
>NZ_LZMK01000097.1:0-1256 GCF_001665865.1 Nocardia sp. 852002-20019_SCH5090214
AGCTCGCACTTCACTCGGAGGTCTTCGTCATGTCACCTCGCCACGCCGTCACCAACGTCCGTGGTCAGTACAACTAGGTTCTGTCTCGAAGTGAGTGATGGGGTGGCACCGCTGAGCGGTGTGCCACCCCGTCGGCAGGTTCAGCTGAAGTTGTTGCCCGCGTTGGCGTATGGGCGAGGTCTCCGGTATTCGGATTAGCGACCAAGCAAATCTGAATAAGCCCCGGAGACCTCGTGGCCAGCCTAGCGGTGGCGGGGCGCGCGGACCTGACCGATGCCCAGTGGGCGAGGTTGGAGCCGTTGTTGCCTCGCGGGAAGAAGGCGGGCCGCCCGCCGAAGTGGACGAAACGGCAGCTCATCGATGGGATCCGATGGCGGTGCCGGGTCGGATCACCGTGGCGGGACGTGCCGGCCGAGTACGGGTCCTGGCAAGCGGTGTATGGATTGTTCCGGCGCTGGCAGCGGGCCGGGGCGTGGGCTGCGATCGTGACCTCGCTGCAGGCGGTGGCCGATGCTGCCGGGGTGATCGACTGGCAGGTCAGCGTGGATTCCACGATCACCCGCGCTCATCCGCATGCTGCCGGGGCCCGTCGCGACGGCGCTGGGCAGGCCGAACCACCCGCGGGGCCCGGCCAGAGCGAACCGGGTGATCACGGGCTGGGGCGTTCACGGGGCGGGTGGACCAGCAAACTGCATCTGGCGTGTGATCAGGGCTGTCGGGTGTTGTCGGTGCTGGTCACCGCAGGACAGGCTGGTGACAGTCCGCAGTTCACGGCAGTGCTGGAAGGAATCGTGGTGCCGAAACTCGGTGGTGGTCGGGCGCGGGCACGGCCCGAGCGGGTGTTGGCTGACAAGGCGTATTCCGGTCGCGGTAACCGGGAATGGTTGCGTCGTCACGGGATCCGGGCGACGATTCCGGTCCCCGCCGACCAGGCCGAACATCGGCGGCGGCGGGGTCGTGGCGGTGGCCGGCCCCCGGCATTCGATGTGGCGATCTACCGGGACCGCAATGCTGTCGAGCGGGGGATCAACCAGCTGAAACAGCACCGGGCGGTGGCGACCCGGTTCGACAAACTTGCTGTCCGCTACCAGGCCACGATCCATGTCGCTGTGATCAATCAGTGGCTGCGGCACTCGTGAGGGCGCGACATCGGCCCCGCCCTCACGACTTCGAGACAGAACCTAGTGTTCTGCGCCTGAAATCCGTTGGATATATCGAGCGAGGGAGTCGAGGATTTCCTCGGCGGTCTTGCGCCA
>NZ_LZMK01000098.1:0-549 GCF_001665865.1 Nocardia sp. 852002-20019_SCH5090214
CGGATACGGGGGCGATTACCTCGGCTGGCGGGCGGTGCCCGGTCTCACGGGCCGGATCGCGGCCAACCACAACCCGGTCTGTGTGGCGGTGCACGAGCTGAACTTCCCCACGGTGGAACACCTTCCGCCCGGCGACGTCAGGGAGATCGATCTGACGCGGCTGCCCGCGACGGAGTTGTTCTGGGCGAGCCCGGCGTGCCCGGAATGGACGGACGCGAAGGGACAGAAACGCTACTTCGACCAGAGCAACCAGTACCGGTTCGACGAGGAACTCGGCATCGTCGAGGATCCGGCGTCCGGGCGCAGCCGGGCGCTGGTCGAGCAGATTCCCCGGTATCTGCGTGCGATGGCCGCGCGCGGCAAGCCGGTGCTGGCCGGGGTGATGGAAAACGTCGTGCAGTGCTGGAAGTGGGACGACCGGCATCGGTGGCTGCGCGAGATCCAGGACCTCGGTTACGAGACCCGGGTCATCGCCCTGAATTCCGCGCACGTGCTGCCGCGCACCTGCCTGCCGGTGCCGCAGTCCCGCGACCGGCTCTACATCGCGTA
>NZ_LZMK01000099.1:0-710 GCF_001665865.1 Nocardia sp. 852002-20019_SCH5090214
AACCCCGGCCCACCCGCCTACGACAGCCCCGAACGCCGGGCGCTGCTGGAGCACAACTACCGGCAGGCCGGACTGACCAAGGACGAGATCCGCCAGTGCCTGGCCGCCGAGGGCGGGCGCGCCAAACCCCCGAGCGAGGCAGTCAAGCCGCGCAACGACAAAGGCCCCTCGCCCGCCGTCGCCGGATTCGACGGCAAGGACCGCACCCGCCAGACCGCCCCCGGATCCGGTGTGCAGCAAACCCACCACCGCGGCCCGGACCAGGGCAGCGGTCTCGGGCTCTGACGGTTGTCACGAGATCCGAGGGGCAATCGTGGCACCGCTGGAAACCGCTTCCGAGACAGCCGAACCGCAGATCTACGCATGGAAGACCGCACCCGCCCATCTGATGACCCGCCGCCAACTCCGGGCGGCGGGCCTGGCCCCCGGCGGACACGCCCCAGTCGCACAGACCGAGACCAAACGATTCGGCCGCCGACTGCTCACCTACCTCTACGACTCCCGCCTCGCGGTCCCCAAACGCACCGCGACGCCGGCGCAGCTGGCCGCGGTCGCCAAGGCCATCCGCGAGCACCAGGCCCGCGCGGCTGAGCGTCACGGCTACGCCCGTGACGAGCTCACCACCACCGAAGCCCCAGGTCCGGGCTGGACATCAATCCCGGAAACCACCACCGCCCATGAGGAGGCAATCACCATGTCCGACACCACCA
>NZ_LZMK01000100.1:0-596 GCF_001665865.1 Nocardia sp. 852002-20019_SCH5090214
GCCCGTTGCAGGTCGATCGAACGGGCCGTGTCGATTGTGCCGACTGCTTCGGCCTTCTTGGCGGGCTCGAGCAGGCCGGCCGTGGTCAGTTGCGGCAGGATGATCTGCTGGTCGCACAGCGACATGTGCTGGGTTCCTGCGATGCGCAGGGGGATCTTCACCCCAGTGTTGGTTGCCCAGCGCGGTTCCCAGCCCGGATTGCCGAACCAGGGCGAGGTGTCGCTGGCCAGCATCAGCAGCGGCCGGTCGAGACCGTCCGCGGCGACAGAGCCCAGGATCGGGCCGTCCAGATCGACGCCGGCACGGACACGGTGGTCGTCGTGCATCGTTTGCACGGTTGTCGACCCGCCTAGCGAGTGACCGAACATTCCGACTTTCGACAGGTCGAGGTCCTCGGCGAGGTGCGGTGGGAGTCCAGCGCGTCCCGGCTGTTCGGTGGCAGCGGTCATCAGTTGGTCGAGGACGAAGCGTGTGTCGGCGACCCTGGTCGGCAGGAGTAGATCAGGAAGGATGTGTTGTGGTGAATCCAGTGGCACCTGAGTGTGTTCGGTGTGTCCGTCGGGAAACTGCACCGCGAACGCTTCGTGGGTGTGGTT
>NZ_LZMK01000101.1:0-34324 GCF_001665865.1 Nocardia sp. 852002-20019_SCH5090214
ACCTTCTCGGCGGCCGCATATCGGATCGCATGGGGGATTCGATATGTGGCGGAGGCGAAAAGGTGGGCGGCTGTTCGTGCCGTTCGCTGCTCAGCGCAGCGTCGCGGTCAGATGAGGGTAGCCCTTCTTCGGATGTTTCAGCGACAGATCCCAGCCCTCGGCGGTCCGGTCGGCGTAGACGTTGACCGTGGACGGCAGCAGGATCGGCTTACCGAATTTCACCGCGTACGACGTCTTCGCGGGCACCCGGCCTTCGATCACGCCGAGGATCGCGGCGGCCGACCACATGCCGTGGGCGATGGAGCGCGGGAAGCCGAAGGCCTTCGCCCCGAGCGCCGACATGTGGATCGGGTTGCGGTCACCGGAGGCGGCCGCGTAGCGATGGATCATCGCCTGGTCGACCTTCAGCCTGCGCAGCGGCGGCGGAGGCACCTCGTCCGGGGGCGGCGCGGCCTTCGGGCCACCGGACAACGAGGTGCGCTGCTGGTGCAGGAAGGTCGTGACCTGCCGCCACACCAGTTCCCGACCCACGCTGATCTCGCTGATCGCATCGACCAGCAGACCCTTCGGGTGCTCCCGCAGATTCTCCACGTGGGCGCGGATGTCGAGCGGTTCGCTGACCGAGATCTCGCGGGTGCGCTCGATCAGATTCTCCGCGTGCACCGCGCCGACCGCGACGAACGGGAAGTCCCGGGCCACCACCAGCTGCATCACCACGGGAAAGGTGAGCACGAACGGATAGGTCAGCGGCAGGGAGTCGCCGAAGCGCAGCCCGGTCGCGTGGCAGTAGGCGGCGAGGTGGTCGGGATCGACGCGGACGCCGTTCCACTCGACCGCGCGGTCCGGAATCTGGGACTTGCGCGCCGACACCAGCGGCAGCGGAACGGCACCCAGGGCGGCCTTGAGATACAGGCTGCCGGTCTTGGGCGGCTCGTTCAGCGAGAGGGTCCGGGTTGCCACGTCAGGCTCCGATCATGGCCTGGCCGCAGACGCGAACGATGTTGCCGTTCACCGCATTCGAGGCCGGGCTGGCGAAGTAGGCGATGGTCTCGGCGACGTCGACGGTCTGCCCACCCTGCAGCAGCGAGCTGAGCAGCCGGCCCGCCTCGCGGGTGCCGACCGGAATGGCGGCGGTCATCGCGGTCTCGATGAAACCGGGGGCGACGGCGTTGATGGTGATGCCCTTCTCGGCCAGCTTGGGCGCCTCGGCGTTCACCATGCCGATGACACCGGCCTTGGAGGCGCCGTAGTTGGTCTGGCCGCGGTTACCGGCGATACCGGCGATCGAGGACACGTCGATCACCCGGCCGCCCTCCTTCAGCGCACCCTTGGCCACCAAGCCCTCGGTAATGCGGTGCGGCGCGGCGAGATTGACGTTGAGCACGGCGTCCCAGCGGGCGGCGTCCATATTCGCGAGCAGCTTGTCGCGGGTGATGCCGGCGTTGTGCACGATGATGTCGACGCCGCCGAAGCGCTCGGTGGCGAATTCGGCGATCTTGTCCGCGGCGTCGGCGGCGGTGACGTCGACCGCGAGCGCCGTGCCGCCGACCTTGTTGGCGGTCTGCGACAGCGCCTCACCGGCGGCCGGGATGTCGGCGACGATCACGGTGGCGCCGTCGCGGGCGAACACCTCGGCGATGGTGGCGCCGATACCGCGGGCGGCGCCGGTGACCACGGCGACCTTGCCGTCGAGCGGCTTGGTCCAGTCGATGCCGGCCGCGGCGTTGTCGTCCTTGCCGACCCGGAAGACCTGGCCGTCGACGAACGCCGACTTGGCCGAGAGGATGAAGCGCAGGGTCGACTCCAGACCCGTGGCGGCCGCGGCGGCCTCCGGGTGCAGGTAGACCAGGTTGGCGGTGGCGCCGCGCAGGAGTTCCTTACCCACGCTGCGGGAGAAACCCTCCAGCGCGCGCTGCGCGATCTGCGCGTCGACGCTGCCCGCGAGTTCCGGCGTGGTGCCGACGACCAGCACGCGGCCGGAGGGGGCGATCGAGCGCATGGCCGGCTGGAAGAACTCGAACAGCTGCGACAGTTCCTCCACGGTGCCGATGCCGGTGGCGTCGAACACCAGCGCGCCGAGCTTCACGCCCTGGGTGGGAGCGTCGACGAAGGTGTAGTCCGACAACAGGGTGCGCGCGGCGTCGGCGACGCGACCCTTACCGCCGAGCAGGACCGGGCCGGGCAACGCCGGCTCGCCCGGGGTGTAGCGGCGCAGCTTCTCCGGCTGCGGCAGGCCCAACTTGCCGGCCAGGAAGGCGCCGGGGGCGGAATTGACGAACGAACCGTAAAGGTTGGGAGCACCCTTGCTCTTGCTGGCTGCCACTGTTCCTACCTTCTCCTTGTGTCGAATGTGGACGATCTGGACGTCTGCCGTTTCCGTATTTCCCCACTACCCCGCGCGTTGTAGCCCACATCTCCGGGGTACGGTGTCGACAATTAACTTACTCCAGAGTAAGTTTAATGTAAACCGACGGAATCGCCGGCAATACAGTCGGCCGGGTTACCGACTTCGTCCCCAATATGCGGCATTCCCGGCTCCGGCCCCAGAAAACCCGACGAGACAGTGCCTACCCACCCGCCGGCTCCGCAAGCTCCGCCGGCCCGACCGTCCTCCAAGGAGACTCGAGTGACTACCAAAGCCCGTTCGGCGAAGACCGCACCATCGAGCAGCCGGGCCGACAAGGCCAAGCAGGCCAAACCCGTCGCCGTCCTCGGCGGTAATCGGATCCCGTTCGCGCGATCCGACGGCCGTTACGCCCGCGCCTCGAACCAGGACATGTTCACCTCCGCGCTGAACGGCCTGGTCAGCCGGTTCGGGCTGCAGGGCGAGCGGCTGGGCATGGTCGTCGGCGGCGCGGTGCTCAAGCGCGTCGGCGAGCACGGCATGGTCCGCGAGAGCGTGCTGGGCAGCGAACTGTCGCCCTACACCCCCGCCCACGATCTGCAGCTGGCCTGCGGCACGGGCCTGCAGTCGATCGTCACCGTCGGCGACGCCATCGCGCTGGGCCGGATCGAGGCCGGTATCGGCGGCGGTACCGACACCACCTCCGACGCGCCGATCGGCGTCAGCGAATCCATGCGCGAATGGATGCTCGACGCCAACCGGGCGCGCAACAACAAGGATTACGTCAAGCTCGTGGGCCGGCTGCGCCCGAGCATGGTCGGCATCGAGATCCCGCGCAACGCCGAGCCCCGCACCGGCCTGTCGATGGGTGACCACGCGGCGATCACCGCCAAGGAATTCGGCATCGCCCGCGAGGCGCAGGACGAACTGGCCTACCTCTCGCACAAGAACATGGCCGCCGCCTACGACCGCGGCTTCTTCGACGACCTGGTCACCCCCTTCCTGGGCCTGACCCGCGACGACAACCTGCGCCCGAACTCCTCGCTGGAGAAGCTGGCCACCCTGAAGCCGGTGTTCGGCAACAAGCTCGGCAATGGTGAAAAAGACCCGAGTGCCACCATGACCGCCGGCAACTCCACCCCGCTCACCGACGGCGCCTCCGCGGTGCTGCTGGGCAGCGAGGAGTGGGCCGCCGAGCGCAACCTGAAGCCGCTGGCCTACCTCGTCGACAGTGAAGTCGCCGCGGTCGACTACGTCTGGGGTCCGGACGGCCTGCTGATGGCGCCGACCTACGCGGTGCCGCGCCTGCTCGCCCGCAACGGCCTCACCCTGCAGGATTTCGACTATTACGAGATCCACGAGGCGTTCGCCTCGGTCGTGCTGGCCACCCTGCAGGCGTGGGAATCCGACCAGTACTGCAAGGAGCGCCTGGGTCTGGACGGAGCCCTCGGTGCGATCGACCGCACCAAGCTCAATGTCAACGGCTCCTCGCTGGCCGCCGGGCACCCGTTCGCCGCGACCGGTGGACGCATCGTCGCACAGACCGCGAAGCAGTTGGCGGAGAAGGGTTCCGGACGCGCGCTGATCTCCATCTGCGCCGCCGGCGGCCAGGGTGTGGTCGCGATCCTGGAGCGTTGATCCGCGACTTCACTTCGGTGACATAGGAATTCGACAACCGGGACAGCGCCGGTTCGGCTACGGCCGAACCGGTGCTGTCCCGTATTCGGGCAGCACGGTGACAGTCAGCGCGGCGAGTCGCTCGGAATCGGCGACGACGTCGTAGGCGGTGACCCGGTCGCCGCGCACGGTGACGAGCAGGACCGCGGCGAGACGCCCGGCCGGGGCGACGACGACACCGACCGCGCCGTCGATCAGCGCCACACCCGCGACCTGGGAACGGTTGCGCAGCAAGACGGTTTCCTCGGCCACGGCGGCGGCGCCGCGCACGACCGCCGCGATGCCGGGCGGCAGGACCGCCGGGTCCGCGGTACGCACGACATCGGGCGCGAGGACCGCGAGCAGGGCACCGAGGTCGCCTGCCCGTGCCGCCGACAGGAATGCGGTGACCACCTCACGATGACGGGCGAGTTCGGCCGGGGACGTCGAGCTGTCGCCGCGCACCCGCTGCCGGGCGCGACTGGCCAGCTTCTTCGTCGTCGCCGTGGTCCGGCCCACGATCGGGGCGATATCGCCGAACGGGACGGCGAACATATCGTGCAGTACGAAGGCGACGCGCTCGTCCGGGCTCAGCGCGTGCAACACCACCAGCATCGCGCGGCCGACCGAATCGGCCAGTAGCGCTTCGGGTTCGGGTTCTGTGAAGGCTCCGGACCGAGAGCCGGCCTCGGTGCCGGCGGAGTCGAGCGCGGCGGATCGGTCCACGGGGTCGACGAACTCTTCCCGCCGGGCGGTCCGGGAACGCAACTGGTCCAGACAGATTCGCGAGACGACGGTGGTAAGCCACGCCGCGAGATTGTCGATCCCGAGCCGGTCCACCGCACGCCCGTCCACCGCACGCCCGTCCACCGCAGACCCGTCCGCAACACCTCGCTCACCGCGCGTCGTCTCGGTCGCGCTCGCGGCCCGATCGAGGCGCAGCCAGGCTTCCTGCACCGCGTCCTCGGCCTCGTGCAGCGAGCCCAGCATGCGGTAGGCGATATCGCGCAGCAGGTCGCGGTGTCGTTCGAAGCGCCGCGCCAGCTCGTCCCGATCGCGCACCGGTCACCTTTCTCGGTCGCCGCACGTCGAACTCGATGTGGGACGGATTCGCCCTGTTCGCCCGCGCAGTGGGCTCGGCCCACACCTTCACCATCGCAGATCAGGGCGCCGAACGAGCAGGAGGGTGTCATGCACACCGCATACGTGACCGTCACGATCGTCGCCGCCGTGGTCGTCTTCGGGGCGACCGTCGTCGACATCGTCAACCCGGACTGGGTGCGCGGAAATATGCGCAGCTACGGGGTGCCGGACTGGGCGTTGATGCCGTTGGCGGCGATCAAGGCCGCGGGTGCGCTCGGGTTGCTGGTCGGCCTGGCGATCCCGGCGATCGGCATCGCCGCGGCCGTCGGCCTCGTGCTGTATTTCGTCGGCGCGGTGATCACCATCGTGCGGGCGCGCTGGTACGCGCATCTGCCGTATCCGATGCCGTGCCTGGTCCTGGCACTCGCCGTCGCCTGCCTGTTCCCGATCGCCTGAACCGGCCGGGCGTTCTACCGTAAAATCTCGTGTCGTACGGGCAACACGTCGCCGATCGATGTGGTGCCCGAACGCTTCTTCACTGAGCTCGACGTGACGGTTGCTGCCGCGTGCAGTGTCAGCGCGGCGCAGAGTAGGCCGGATCGACATCCTGGGCGGACACCGCCGAGGCGATCCGGCCACGATCAGCGAGGAACCGTGGAATGGCACGATATTTGCTGGCCGCGAGTCCCATACCCGGTCATGTTCTGCCGCTGGCCACCGTCGCGGGCGAACTTCGGCGGCGCGGGCACCGAGTCCGATTGCTCACCGGAGCTCGATTTCGCGAATTCTCGATCGAACACGGCGTGCCGGCGGCGGAATTACCGCGCGCGGCCGATGTTCGTCCCGTGGCTTCGAGAGCGGGCCGCGGGCTCGGCCGGCGTCTGCGGATCGGCCGGGCGGAACTGAGTTCGATCTTTCTCGCGCCCCTCACGGCCCAGTACACAGCGCTGTCCTCCGAGCTGGCCCGCGGGCATTTCGACGCCGTGCTGGTGGATTCGATGTTCAGCGGTGCGATACCCCTGCTCGTGTCCGATGCTCCCCGACCGCCGGTCCTGGTGTGCGGAGTCGGACCGCTCACGCTCTCCAGCGCCGATTGCCCGCCGTTCGGTGTGGGATGGCAGCCACGGGCCGGGCGCGACTACACGCGGATGAATCGTTTCGTGCACCACGTACTGTTCCGCCCGTCGCAGGCGAGGTTGAATGCGATTCTTGCCGAACTCGGCATGCCGCCGGCCCCGGTCTTCCTGCTCGATTGGCCGATCCTGGCCGACCGGATACTGCAGTTCACCGTGCCCGGTTTCGAATACCCTCGGCGCGATCTTCCGTCCACGGTGGTGTTCACCGGACCGATTCCGGCGTCGGCGGACGGGTTCGAGGCGTCCCCCGACTGGAAGTCCGTCGGTGACCACCGCCGGGTCGTACACCTCACCCAGGGCACCTGGGACAACGGCGATCCCGATCAGCTGCTCCGGCCCGCGCTGGCAGCGCTGGCGCGGCGCCCGGATCTGGTCGTCGTGGTCAGCACCGGCGGGAAGGACGCGAGCCTGGGCCCGCTGCCCGCGCATATTCACGTGCGTGATTTCGTTCCGTACGCAGAGTTGCTGCCGCATGTCGACCTCGTGATCACCAACGGCGGTTACGGCGGGGTGCACCATGCGTTGCGTCACGGCATCCCGGTGATCGTCGCGGGTGACACCGCGGACAAGCCGGAAGTCGCCGCGCGCGTGGCCTATACCGGCGCGGGCATCGATCTCGGTGGCGCCGCGCCCGCACCGGCCGCGGTCGCGGCCGCGGTGGACCGCGTTTTCGGCGACACCGGCTATCGCGTGGCGGCGCGTCGATTGGCGAGGGAAATCGCACAGCACAAGCCCTTCGACACCATCGAGTCCGTACTCGCGGACACGACGACGGGTGTGCGGCCCCGAGGGGAGGCGTTGTGACCCGCACCGAACTCGAGGCGGCCGGCATCACCGATCCGCGACTGCGTGACTCGTACCGATATTGCCGATCTCTCAACGCTCGCCACGGCAAGACCTTCTTCCTGGCAACCAGATTGCTCGCGCCCGATCAGCGCCCCGCCGTGCACGCGCTGTACGGATTCGCCCGCCGCGTCGACGACATACTCGACGAATTCGATCCGGCCTGGACCGTTCACCGCCGCGAGGCGCGTTTGACGCAGTTGGCAGCGCAACTCGAGGCCGGTGACGGCGATGCCGATCCGGTGCTGGCCGCGGTATTGGATACCGCCCAACGGCATCACATCCGCGCCGAACTGTTCCAGGCCTTCCTGGCATCCATGCGCCTCGATCTGACAGTCACCGACTACCCGGACCGGAAGGCGCTCGACCGCTATATCTACGGGTCGGCGGAGGTGATCGGGCTGCAACTGCTGCCGATACTGGGGACCGTCGGCCCCGCGCCGGCAGCCGAGCCATATGCCGCCGCCTTGGGAAAGGCCTTCCAGCTCACCAACTTTCTGCGCGATGTCGACGAGGATCTGGCGCGCGGCCGGATCTACCTGCCCGCGGACGAGCTGGCGGCGCACGGCGTCGACCGCGATCTGCTGATGTGGTGCCGGAAACAACGGCACAGCGATTCCCGGGTGCGTGACGCGCTGGCCGAGCAACATGCCCGCACCCGGGAGATATATGCCTACGCTCGGGACGGGATCGAACTCCTGGCACCCCGTTCCCGCCCGTGCGTGGCGACGGCTCTACAGCTCTATTCGGAGATTCTGGATCGCATCGAACACGGCGGGTTCGAAGTCTTCGGGCAGCGCGCCACCGTCGGCAAGCTTCGCCGGGCGTATGTCGGTGCCACCGGTCTGGCGCACGCGCAGTGGGCCCGCCGCCGGCCGGAACGCGGACACAGGATCAACGAACGACGGTAGGAGTCGGCATGGCGCATTGGCATTACCTGTTCCTCCTCATGGCCTGTCTGGCGCTGACCGCGCCATTGGAATGCTTCGGCCGCGGCGTGTATCGCCGGCCACGATTACTGGCGGCCGCGCTGATACCGCCCGCTCTGCTCTTCCTGACCTGGGATCTGCTCGCGATCGCCGGTGGCGTATGGAGTTTCGACAGCCGTTACCTGGTCGGCATCACCCTGCCGGGCTCGATACCGCTCGAGGAAGTGCTGTTCTTCCTGGTTGTTCCGATCTGCGGGCTCTTCACCTTCGTCGCCGTCGAAGCGCTGCTCGGCAGCGAACGAGGCCGGCGCCCGGCACTGCGAGGCAGACGATGAGCGTCGGAATATTCGCGTACACCGTGCCCGCTGTGGCGGCGGTGCCGGCGGTGTGGTCGCCGAATGGACCGTGCTGCGCACCGGATTGCTGCGGCGCCCCGCCTACTGGATATCGATGGTCATCGTGCTCGGCTTCCAGATACCGGTCGACGGGTGGTTGACGAAGCTCAGCGCGCCGATCGTGCTGTACAACCCGGACCACATACTCGGGATCCGGTTTCCCTGGGATATCCCGGTGGAGGACTTCTTCTTCGGATTCGCCCTGGTCACAGCGGTATTGCTCTGCTGGGAGCGGGCGCGGCAACGGCAGGAGGGATCGCCGTCATGAGAACCCGGTCGGCTCACGACGGGCTGGGGCGGGATCCGCGGCGGGTCCGGCTCCCGGCCGCGCCGGGACGAATGGATGTCGGCGCGGGCGGGCAGCCGCGACCACGAGTGGCGGTGGTGGGCGCGGGCATCGCGGGTCTGGCCGCGGCCACAGGGCTGGCCGAACGGGGATTTCGAGTCGACGTGATCGAACGCGAGCGATATCTCGGCGGCCGCGTCGGCGGATGGACCGAGACGCTGCCCGACGGCACCGCGCTCGCCATGAACCGGGGTTTCCACGCCTTCTTTCCGCAGTACTACAATTTGCGAAAGCTGTTGTCGCGCAGCGATCCCGGGCTGACCAGGTGGCAACGTGTCGACGACTATCCGCTGATCGACGCGCAGGGCCGACGGGACGGTTTCCGTCATCTGCCCCGCACCCCTCCCTGGAACGCGGTGGCGTTCGCGTTGCGCAGTCCCACCTTCCGGCTGCGCGACCTGATCCGGATGGACCCCTCCGCGGCGGCACCGCTGGCCGCCGTGTCGGTACCGCGGATCTATCGGCAACTCGACGACGTGGACGCCGATACCTTCCTGCAGCGCATCAATTTCCCGGTTGCCGCGCGGCATCTGGCCTTCGACGTCTTTTCTCGCAGCTTCTTCGCCGCTCCCCAGCAGATGTCGGCAGCCGAACTGGCGACGATGTTCCACATCTACTTCCTGGGCTCCAGCGAGGGTTTGGTCTTCGACACGATTCGGGACAATTTCGATGTGGGCCTGTGGAATCCGCTGCGGGACCATCTCACCGCGCCGGACGTCGCCGGACGTCCCGGCCGTGTCGACTTCCACACCGGCGTCGGAATCACCCGAATCGACACCGACGGCCCCGGTTTCCGGCTGCACGCCGACAACGGGTCCGGTCTGTCCGCCGATGCCGTCGTACTCGCCGCCGACGTAGCCGGTCTGCGCGACATTGTCGCCGCGTCACCGGAATTGGGGACTGCCGAATGGCGCGAGCGAGTCGCCGCATTGGCGCTCGCCCCGGCCTTCGTCGTCCACCGGCTCTGGCTGGACCGGCCGTTGCGCCGCGACCGGCCCAGCTTCCTCGCCACCGGCAACCTCAGCCCGATCGACAACATCAGTGTCGTCGATCGCTACGAGAGCGCCGCTGCCCGATGGGCCCGGCAACGGGGCGGCAGCGTCGTGGAACTGCACGCCTACGCGGCTGCGCCCGAACTACCCGGCACATCGGTACGGGAGGCGGTGCGAGACCGGCTGTACGCGCGACTGCACGAGATCTACCCCGAATCCGGGCAGGCGCGGGTCGTGGCGGAACGCACGCTGTGGCGCCGGGACTGCCCCCGTTTCGCGCCGGGCGATTTCGCCAACCGGCCGGAGGTCACCACCCCGCACCCGCGGTTGATGCTGGCAGGTGACGGCATACGGGTGGATCTTCCGGTGGCCCTGATGGAACGCGCCGCGACGACCGGTTGGCTCGCGGCGTCGACGTTGGCACAACACTGGCGGGCAGCCGGTCATTCACTGCAGACGGTGCCCAACCGTGGCCGCTCGGCCGTCCTGCGCACCCTCGCGCTCCGGGAAAGGAATTCGTCGTGAACCATCGGCTTCAGCTCACCGGCCGGGTGAGGAACCTTCCACTGCGACGTTTCGCCGCCGAAGAGTGGTCGCGACAGCGGCCCACCTACCGCGACGCCGATCCTGCCCTGATCGACGCGACACTGGACTGGTCCCAGCGATTGCCCAGCGGAAACTGGTACGTGTTCGCGGCGAGTCGCGCGATCCTGGCGGGGCGGCCGTTCGGCACGACCGTCGGCGGTGTCGAGATCGTCGCCTGGCGAGACCGCGACGGCAGCCTGCTGGTCGGCCCCGGCGCGTGCCCGCACCTCGGTGCGTCGCTCGCGACCGGCCGGGTCGAGAACGGCACCTTGATCTGCCGCTGGCACGGCCTGCGAATCGGCGCCGACGGCGGGCCGCGGTGGTCACCGTTCCCCTGCCACGACGACGGCGTGCTCGCCTGGGTACGCCTGGACGCCGTGGGCGGGCACACACCGACCGAGGCGCCGATCGTCGGCGCCCGGCCCGACGACACCACGGTGCACGCGGTCAATCGGTCGACGGGCATCTGCGAGCCGAGCGACATCGTCGCCAACCGGCTCGATCCGTGGCACGGCGGATGGCTCCACCCGTACTCCTTCACGCGCCTGGATGTCACTCGGACACCCCCGCGTGAGCACCTCGGCGAGGACGATCATCGCTTCCTGCTCACCGTCACCTTCCGCGTCACCCGCGGTCTCGGCGTTCCGGTCGAAGCGGAATTCACCTGTCCCGACCCGCGCACGATCGTCATGCGCATCGTCGGCGGCGAAGGCGCGGGCAGCGTGGTGGAAACTCACGCCACCCCGCTCGGCCCGGGCCCCGACGGCCGGCCTCGCACCGCGGTGATCGAAGCGGTCATCGCACACTCGCCTCGCCCCGGTTTCCGGCACGCGCACCGCGCTCTCCCGGTGCTGCGCCCGCTGATCAACCACGCGGCGGCCCGCCTCTGGCGCGACGACCTGGCCTATGCCGAGCGCCGCTACGAGTTGCGCACCCGCCGATAGCCTCGCGATTGCGGCGCCGCCGGACGCCGCCCCGGTCGTCGTGCCCCGGTCGTCGTGCTACGCCGCGATGCGCTCCACCGCTGCCACGACCTCCGACAGCAGCGGCAGCGATTCGTCGCGCTGGGGCGCGCGCGCCCACCACCGGCCCTCATGGGTGTGCCGCCCGAATCCGGTGGGCAGAATGACATTGCTGCGATGGGATCCGATATCGACGCCGTGGCGTTCCAATCGCAGTGTCCGGTCCACATCGGGATATCCGTCGAATACCGCGATAAACGTTCGACGCGGCGGGTGTTCACGCACGAGCACCGGCCCCGGAATCCCGCGCACGGTCAATTCACCGAGTACCAGCGCACCGAGCGGTTCCGGCGTATTCACCGCGGCGACCGAGTCGCCGAGAGGTAACACGACATATCCCGGCGAGGTGACGCGCACATAGGGTAATCCGAACAGCTCGCGGTAGGTGTCCGCCCAATCCTGTGGCGTAGCAATCTCTTTCAATCGCACGATGCACCTCACTCACTGTCCATCTCCCGGCGCCGTGCCCCGGCTCCGTTCGTCGGTTGTTCCAGTGAATACCGGAAATCACAGCAGTTACACGTGATTCGGTGAATCACGCGCGAATTGTCAGCCACGAGTGAGGTTCAGGACACAGTCCGACCGGTCCGGACCGAATGGTCGCATTCGGTCCGGACCGAATCCGGTGACGGAACGGAACGGTTTCGAATCGAATCGGCGAATACCGATCGACATCCCGCATTTACGCTGATCGCCCGAGTACTCTCGGGGCCGTGGGTAGTCTCGGAACAACCCGCATGCGCACGGCACGGATGTCGGGAGGTCGGCATGACTTGCGACTTGATGCTCATCGCGTACGACGGATCCGAGAATGCGAAGCGGGCCGTGGAATATGCGGGGCGATTCTTGTCCGCGCCCAAGGCGGTCGTGCTCACCGCATGGGAGCCGATGGTGCGCCAGGCCGCGCGGCTGTCCGGACTTTCCGGTGTGATGCAGCCGGAATGGCTGCCGGACGAGGAGATCGAGGATATCGCCTACGTCGACGCGAAACAGATCAATGCCGAGGGCGTACGGCTGGCCAAATTGGCGGGATTGAATGCGGAGCCCCGAACCGCCGAATGCACCTCGACCATCTGGAACGCCATCGTCGACGTGGCAGACGAGCTGAATGTGGACATCATCGTCGCCGGTACGCGCGGTTCCACCGGCATCCGCGCCCTGCTGCATTCGAGCGTGGCCGAGGCCGTGCTGAAGCACTGCCATCGGCCGATTCTGCTGGTGCCGCCGGGAAAGGAACCGATACCGGTCAGCGATCTCGCCGGTCAGCTGTGAGGGTGCCGCCCCCTTCACATGAGTCTGCCCACATGAGATCTGCGTCGCTACCCGGGCGCCGCCGCTTCCGCACACGACTATCGTCGGGAAACTATGGACGGCTTTCTGCTCGCACAACCGGGGGGCGTGGTCCGTACGACCGGCATCCGGCGCGCATTCGACGATGCGCGGCGGGCAGCGACGGCCCTGCGTGACGGTGCGGCGGAACTGATCGTCGGCGCGATCCCGTTCGACCCGGGCGATGCGGCCGCGCTGTGTGAGCCGCAGCAGGCCCAGCACAGTGCGGGCCCGTGGCGTCCGGCCGCCGTTCCGCCCCTGCCCGAGGTCCGGGTCGTCGCGGAGATTCCCAGTCCGGCAGAGCATGTGGCCCGGGTGACGAAACTGGTGGAGCAGCTGTCGGATCCGGCGCAGCCGCTGCGCAAGGTGGTCGCCGCGCGCTCGCTGATCGCCGAGGCGGACCAGCCGCTCGAGCCCGAGGTGGTCGCCGCGCACCTGCTGGTACGCCATCCTCAGGCCAACGTCTTCGCCGTCGATCTGACGCCCGCCGGCCGGACCGGCGCGCACCTGGTCGGCGCCACACCGGAGGTGCTGGTCGCCCGGCACGGTGACACCGTCACGCTGCGTCCGCTGGCCGGAACGCTGCCCCGGCACGCCGATCCCACCGTCGATGCCGAACGGTCTCGGGAGCTGTTGTCCAGTACCAAGAATCGCGACGAACACGCCTTCGTCATCGAGTGGATCCGGGAACGACTCACCCCCGTGTGCGCCGAACTCGCGATCCCGGACGGCCCCGAGCTGATCAACACCGCCGAGGTCTGGCATCTGGCCACACCCATCACCGGACGCCTGCGCGACCCCGCCACCACCGCGCTCGATCTGGCCCTGCTGCTGCATCCCACGCCCGCGGTCTGTGGCACCCCCACCGACCTCGCCCTGCGGACCATCACCGAGTACGAGGAGCCGCGCGGCTTCTACGGCGGTGCGGTCGGCTGGTGCGATGCGCGCGGCGACGGCGAATGGGTGGTCGCGATCCGGTGCGCCGACGTGTCCGCGGACGGACGCACCGTGCAGGCCTACGGTGGCGGCGGCATCGTGGCGGCCTCCGACCCGCGCACCGAACTCGACGAGACGACCGCGAAACTGCGCACCCTGTTGAACGGGCTGGCCTGCCCGATACCGGACCAGCCGAGCTGATCGCAGCTGCTCGGAAGGCCGCTCGAGAACCGTTCGCCCGGCGGGTTGCCGTGCTGCGTGTCTCTCGGGGCGCGTCCATGTTGTAGGTTGGCTCGCAAGACGCCTGTGTCGATGTTGGGAGTACGCGATGAAGTTTGCCGTCCCGGGGGTTGCGAGCGCCGTCGCCGGAGCGCTGCTCGGTGTGATCGCGGTGTTCATTGTCGTGACGGCGACAGCGCAGAATACGCGACCCGAGGTGGATCGCAGTGGCGACGCGTCGTCGTCGCTGCTGAACAACGTTGAGTACGGCGCGCGCTGACGCTGCGCCCGCCGCTGCCTCTTCCGCCGACTCTCTCTCCTCGGCCGGCGCACCACTGGGCCGGCGTTGGTTCGCCGGTACCGTTCTCGTCGCCTTCCTGCTGACCTTTCTGCAGGCGCCCGGTAACACCGTCGCCGACACCAAATACGACCTCGCCCAGAATCCGGTCGGATTCCTGCAGCGTGCCGCCCATCTGTGGAGTAGTCAGGCGCCGATGGGCCAGGTGCAGAACCAGGCCTACGGATATTTCTTCCCGCACGGCGCCTTCTTCTCGCTGGGCCATGTGCTGGGCCTTCCGGCGTGGGTGACGCAGCGGATCTGGTGGGCGCTGCTGATCCTCGCCGGCTTCTGGGGCATCGTCCGGCTGTGCGAGGCGCTGGGCATCGGCACCCGCGGTTCCCGGGTGATCGCGGCGGTCGCGTTCGCGCTGTCGCCGCGGGTGTTGACCACGCTCGGATCCATCTCCTCGGAAACCCTGCCGATGATGCTGGCTCCCTGGGTGCTGCTCGCACCGGCGGCCCTGGGTGTGGTCGGGATGCCGCGCATCCATGCCGCCCGGTCCGGGTGGCGGCGACTGCTACCGCACCGGCCGACCGCCGAATCGGTCTCGATGCGGGGCGCGACCTCACCGGCGGCGAGCGCCCTCGCGTTGGCGCTGATGGGGTCGGTCAACGCGGTCGCGACGGTGGCCGCCTTCCTGCCCGCGGCACTGTGGTGGGCGTCGTATCGCCCGAATCGGACCTGGTGGCGGTTCACCCGGGCCTGGATTCCGCTGCTGATCCTGGGCACCTTGTGGTGGGTGGTGCCGCTGCTGGTGCTGGGCAAGGTGAGTCCGCCGTTCCTGGACTACATCGAATCCTCCGGCGTGACCACCCAGTGGGCGTCGCTGGGTGAGGTGTTGCGCGGCACCGACAGCTGGACGCCGTACGTCTCACCGGAGCGGATCGCGGGTGCGGTGCTGGTCACCCAGCCCGCGGCGGTGCTGGCGACGGGCGTGCTGGCGGCGGCCGGAATGGCCGGGCTGGCGCTGCGTTCCATGCCGGCGCGCAAGCGGTTCACGCTCGTCCTGATCGCCGGCCTGGTCGGCATCTGCGCCGGATATGCCGGACAGCTGGGCGGCCCGTTCGCCGAATCGGTGCGGATCTTCCTGGATTCCGGCGGCGCCCCGCTGCGCAATGTGCACAAGCTGGAACCACTGATCCGGATCCCGCTGGTGATCGGGCTCGCCCATCTGCTGCGGCGGGTGCCGCTGCCCGCCTCGGTGCCGATGCCCCTGTGGCGCAGCGCCTTCGCCCATCCCGAGCGCAACCGCATGGTCGCGGTGGCGGCGCTGCTGCTGGCGGCGCTGGCGCTGTCGACCTCGTTGGCATGGACCGGCAAACTCGCCCCGCGCGGCGCCTACGACAAGGTGCCGGCGTACTGGCAGCAGACCGCGGACTGGTTGGCGCGCAACGCTTCGGACACCCGGGCGCTGGTGGTGCCCGGAGCACCGTTCGGCAGTCAGATCTGGGGCCTGACCCGCGACGAACCACTACAGGCCCTGGCCCGCACGCCGTGGGCGGTGCGTGATGCCGTGCCGCTCACGCCGCCGGGCGCGATCCGGGCGATGGATTCGGTGCAGCGGCTGATCGCCGACGGCCGGCCCTCGACCGGGCTCGCACCGACACTGATCGATCAGGGCATCGGAATTCTGGTGCTGCGCAACGATCTCGACCCCGATACCTCCCGCTCCACCCGGCCGATGCTGGCGCACGCGGCGATCGAAGGTTCGCCCGGTATCACCAAGGTCGCCGAATTCGGCAACCCGATCGAGGTGGGCCACGGTGACGGTCTGGTCGCCGACGGTGATCTGCGCCCGACGTATCCGGCGATCGAGATCTACCGGGTGAGCGCCGGCGACCGCGGTGACCCTGCCGAGATTCGCAGTGGTCCCGGCGCTCCGGCGAGTTTCCCGGGGGCACGGACGGTGCCGCTGCCTTCGGTTCCGGTGGTACAGGGCGGGCCGGAAGTGCTGGAACGGCTGCGTCGCAACGACTCCGACGCGAGCGGTTCCGCACTGCTGGCCGCCGATGCCGCACGCGCCGGACTGACTCCGGTCGCGACCACGATCACCGATACCCCGATGGATCGGGAGGCCGATTTCGGACGGGTGGACAACCACAATTCGGCGCTGCGCGCGCCCACCGACGCCCGCCGCACCCACAATCTGGTACCCGACTACCCGGTGCCCGGCGCGCAGCCGGTGCAGGGACAGTGGTCCGGCGCGGCCGTCACGGCATCCAGTTCCGCGGCCGATGCCACGCAGCTCGGCGGAGCGGCGCCCGGCAGTTCGACCGCCGCCGCCTTCGACGGGGATCCGAGCACCGCGTGGTTGAGCACCAGCGCCGAACACGCTGTCGGGCAATGGCTGCGACTCGACCTCGACCATCCCATCGAAGCCGGTGCACTGCAGGTGACCACGAGCCCCGCCGCGATCGGCGACCCGGTGAAGTGGATCGAGGTGCGCACCGCCAACGGCACGGTGGCCGCACGGATATCGGAACCCGGTGCGCCGGTGTCGGTTTCGTTGCCGCCGGGCCGTACCGACTGGCTCACCATTACCGCGACCCGCACCGAGAACGGCACCGGCGGTGGGCAATTCGGCATCAGCGAAGTTCAGCTGTTCGACTATTCGAACCGGGACGCGCCCACGCCCGTGACGATTCGCCACCACACGGTGCTACCGCCCGTTCCGGCCGGAACGCCGGTGCGCGGCTGGAATCTGGGACAGGAATTCCCCGGCCGCAGCGGATGTTTCGATGCGCCCGATCGGGTTCGCTGCAGTAAGGGCCTCGCGCTACCCGCCGAGGAGCCCGGCGCCTTCGAACGCACTCTCGGTGTGCCGGACCCGATGACGGTCGCACCGCGACTGACTCTGCGCACGCGACAGGGCCCCGCACTGGAAGGCTTGCTGACCGATCCGGAGCGGCCCATCGCCCGCGGCAAGGCCGACGTGGGCGATCTGCGCGGTTCGGCCTTCGCGGCGACCGACGGCGATCCGCGCACCAGCTGGATCGCGCCCGAGGACACCGTGCGCAATCGCACCGGCGCCAAACCGACACTGACGATTCAGCTGCCGCGACCGGAACTGGTGACCGGCCTCGAGGTCACCCCGCCGATGGGCGCACTGCCCGCGCGACCGACCTCGATCGCGGTCAATCTCGGGGACGGGCCGCAGGTTCGCGAGGTTCCGCCCGCGCCGAAGGGACGCGATCCGGAGGCGACGGCCGACTCACCGGGCCGAACCTCGCCGACCGCCACACCGCCGCGCAACGCGCCCGCCCCGGAGCCCAAGTCGACCGACACCCCCGCCCCGATGTCGGCGCCGCCGACTCCGGTGCGGCTGGAGTTGCATCCGTACGTCACCGACCACATCGAGCTCAGCGTCGATACCTGGAAGCCGGTGCTGGACCGGACCGCCCTCGGGCTCACCCAGGAGCAACCGCCGGGCCTGGCGGAGGTGTCGGTACTCGGACCGGACTACCCCGCGCCCGCCCCCGGCGATCGGCCGGTGACCGTCGACTGTGACCACGGCCCGACCATCGCGGTCGCCGGGCGGGTATTGCACACCAGCGTGACGGCGACGGCCGATGCGTTGCTCACGGGAAAGCCGGTGTCCGCCACCGTGTGCGTGCCCGGCGACGGCGGCGCCCCGGGGACGGTCGACCTCCCCGCCGGTTCCGTCGACGTCACGGTCGCCCCGACGGAACTGTTCTCCGTCGACGAACTGCGCTTGGACAACACGGCTTTCGCGGCCGACGGCTCCGCCTCGCCCGAATCCCTCGCTCCGGGGTCGCCCGAAGACACGGGTCGCCCGGCCGGCATCGATGCGCCGGCCGGCGATCGCCTGCTGGTCCTGCCACTCAGTACCAATGTCGGCTGGACCGCGCACACCGGGGACGGCCACGCGTTGCGGCCCGTCGTGGTCGACGGGTGGAAGCAGGGGTGGGTGATTCCCGCCGATGCGCACGGCCCGGTGACGGTGGGGTTCCCGATCGACCGCTGGTATCGCCTGGCCATCTTCGGCGGATTGCTGTTGCTGATCCCGCTGGCACTGTTGGCTCTGCCGGTTCCGAGACGACTGCGTAAACGGTTGTGGCACAACGGCGATGGTCGCCACGCGGCCGAACTGCCGGCCGACGGGACTACACCGCTCCCCGCAGCAGGCAGAACACCCGGCGCCCCAGTCCTGTCGGCGGCCGAGTCGCCCGCACCTGCGGACGGCGAACCCGCGACGACCTACGACCCACCACCTCGGACCTGGAACAGTTGGTGGCTGGGTGCGGCCGGTGTGTCGATCGCCGCGTTCCTCATCTCCGGTCCGATCGGAACACTCTGCGCTGCCGCAGGTTTGGTTGCGGTGCGGCTGCTGCCGAAGGCGCCGCTCGTTCTCGCGGTCCTCGCCGGGGCCGGAACGATTCTGGGTGAAGCCGCGCTCTCGACCGGACCGTGGCGTTCGGCCGAGGCCTATATGGGTGGCTCGCTGTGGACGCAGTTCCCGGCGCTGGTGGCGGTGGTCGCGGTGGGCGTCGCCGCACTGCCCGCGCGCGCACCGATCCGGCGGGCGCGTTCCACTAACCGAACCGGCGTTTGACCCACTGCCGCACCGGTTCTTCGACCAGCGCGTAACTCGCGGCGGCCAGCGGCATCGTGAAGGCGACCGTCAATGCCAGCACATGCAGGAACCCGCCGTTGAACGGGATGAATCCGAAGATCGGGAACATCATCGCCAGCACCACCAGATGCCAGATGAAGATGCCGTAGGACCAGCGTCCGATCGTCAGCGCCAGGCGGCTCTCCAGAAAGCGGTGCCGCGCGACACCGACCACGAGCGGGGCGAGCAGGCCGAAACAGATCAAGGCCCCTAGACCCATTTTCATCGCGTACTGCCACGCCGCGGCGCGGGCCAGTCCGGCGGGACCGGCCAGATCGGTCGCCGACAGCGCGAACGCGACCGCGGCGACCGACCACATCAGCCGGCGGTCGCCGAGCGGCCGTTGCCAGCGCGGGGTCACATCCCCGCTGCGGGACCGCGCGGCGAGGACCTCGGCCAGTTCGGCCAGCACCATGCCGGCCGCGAACCACGGCAGATATCCGGGCAGCCAATTGTCGGCGTGGATGGCGTCCGGGGTCGGCACCGGCAGGAAATTCCAGCCCAGGCACAGCAGTCCCATCGCGGTCACCGCGAACACCCGCTGCCGTGCCGCCGCGCCGCGCAACCGGACCAGCGCCCAGGCCAGCAGCGGCAGCATCAGATAGAACGCCACCTCCACCGACAGACTCCACATCTGGGTGAGACCGTCGGTCAGGGTCAGCGGAACGAACACCTGCACCAGGATCAGATTCGCCCCCCATACCCGCAGCCCGGCCGAATGTGCCGCCGACGGCAGCAAAGTGAGCGCCACGCAGACCACGACCCAGTAGGCCGGCAGGATGCGAGCGGCCCGGTGCAGCAGATAGCGCCCGGCCCGAGGGGCGGTGCCCAGGCCGCGGGCCGCTGCGGCGTGCGGGCGCCACAGCAGGAAACCGGAGAGACCGAAGAATACGGCGACGGCCATGTCGAACCGTTCCCACACCCGCCCGATCACCGGCGTCGCGGTGGCGCCGGTCTGGAAGGCCACGTGCGTCAGCACCACGCCGAGGGCGGCCAGTCCGCGCAACCCCTCCAGCGCGGGAACGAATCTCCGGGTTCCGGGAACCGGCGGAGCGGGACGCGACGCCGCGGCAACCGGCACGTCGGTGCTGGATGTGGCGATTTCTGGCGTTGCGGTCATCGCGATCCAGTGTGCCCTGCCGGGTTCGCCGGCGCCTCGTGCGGCTCCCCGCGCCCGCGGACTCGAACCGCGACTCGCCGGACACTCGTACTTTTTCGGAGTGTTTTCCGCACTCAGCTCGCCAGGTTAAGGTGCCGGACTGTTAGTGTCGGGGCTCACGAGTGCTTGTGTTATGACCGCACCCGGTTATGAGCGCACCCGGACGAGGCTTGTTCGACGACGAGGAGAGTTTGCATGGCACTCAGTGCCGGTACCAAGAGGACGGTGGCCTGCCTGCTCGTGGGACTCGGTGCGCTGTTGATCGTCGCAGCGATACTGGTCCCGACGTATGGAGTGAGCCAATTGGCCAAAACTCCCCTCGACCTCGAGATCACCACCATCGCATCCAACAAACCCGACGCCCCGAGCGAGGTGCTGGATTCGAAAACGCTCCTCACGGGCGAGGGCCCGGCGGTGGTCGACAAGAACGTCGGGCTCATCTCGCAGCGCTTCCTCACCGTCGAGGAACCGTCCGGCAAGACCAACATGACCATCCAGGCCGGTCAGACGCTGCGCCGCAAGGACAAGACGGGCGACACCGGCCTGCTGTCGGCGATCATCGACCGCGTCACCATCAACCGCAAGACCGGCCAGCCGATCGACGACGACCCCAACGGCTCGATCGCCACCACCGTCGACAGCAAGGGCAACAGCGTCGCGGATCCGGTGCAGCACACCGGTCTCCAGTACCGCTTCCCACTCGGAACCGAGAAGACGACCTACCCGTACTTCGACATCAACGCCCGCAAGTCGTTCGATATGAAGTTCGTGGAGGAGACCGAGATCAACGATCTGAAGGTCTACCACTTCCACCAGCAGGTGCCGGCCACCGATCTGTCGAAGGTCACCTCCTCGCCGACCAACCGGCTCACCTTCCCGGCCGCGAAGTGGGGCGTCCCGGGCGACGGCGACATCACGATGAACCGCTACTACACCAACACACGTGACGTGTATGTGGAGCCGCAGACAGGCACCGTCATCAACGGCTCCGAACAGCTGCATCAGTACTACGCGCGCAGTGCCGACAAGCCCGAGGTCACCGCGATCAACACCACGCTGACCTTCGATCCCGACACCATCCGCTCGCAGATCGACGAGGCCCGCAAGTACATGGATCAGCTGTCGCTCTACGGCCGCACGCTGCCGATCATCTTCGGTGTGCTGGGCGCGATCTCGCTGATCGCCGGCCTGATCCTGGGCCTGCGCGGTGGCGACGGCACCTCGAAGCCGGGCCGTCTGGTCAAGAAGCCGCAGACCACCCCGCCGAGCGACAAGCCGGGGCAGGCCTTCTCGGAGGCTCCGACGCAGCAGATCGACATCAGTAAGAACCGCTAGGCTTCCGCTCGCACAGTGGCTCCCCGGTTGTCGGACCGGGGAGCCACTGTCGTATTCCGGGCGCTACCGTGCGGCCGGCCGAGCGGCGGGCTGCAGGCGGAAGGTCAGGGCCTCCATCAGGGTCTTGCGCTGGGTCTTCTGCACCGCCGCGATCCGCCACCGGCCGTCGGATTCGCGGACCACCGTGTAGGTGGCGAGTTTGCCCAGTTTCTTCGCTTGCCCCTTGGCCGATTCGCCGCGAGTGACGACCACGGCGGTATCGCTGCCGTAGTGGCGGATCTCGACGATGTCGACGGTGAGCCGGGTGCCCTTCAGGAAGCTGTCGAACAGCGCCTGATGCGCGCTGCCGATCTCGGACCCGCCGTGGTAGACGCTGCCCAGGTAGGTGACGTCGGTGGCGTCGGCGGTGAAACACGCCCCGTAGGCGGCGCCGTCACCGCGATTCCACGCGTCCCGGCTGCGCTCGATGAGGGCGCGGATGGCAGTGGTGTCGGTGGCGGTCATGAGCGTTCCCTCTCGTGATATTCTCTGCTTAGAAGATTTTTCTTCTTTGAAGAAGTCTCTTTGTTGAGGAAGAGATTATGAGAGAGGTGCGCCTGGTGTCAACAGCAAGCCGCGACAGCGAGGTCTTTCGGCGCTATCTGAGTTCGGTGGTGCTGCATGCCCAAGCGGGAGCGAAAGCGGTCGGGCTCGGGGCCACCGACCTCTACGCGCTGAACATCCTGGAATTGAGCGGGGCGATGACGCCCGGCGAACTCGGCGCCCGCACCGGGCTCACCACCGGACCCACCACCCGCCTGATCGATCGCCTGGAACAGGGCGGTTACGTGCGCCGGGCGCCGGATCCGGCCGACCGGCGCAAGGTCATCGTCGAACCGGTGGACCGGCCCGCCGGCCTGGACAGCGCCCTGGCCCCCGCGCGCCGCCGGATCGGCGAGATCGTGCGCGGCTACACCCCCGAACAGCGGGAATTGCTGTTCGACTATTTCGCGCGCGCGGCCGAGGCGTACCAGCGCGCGGCCGAGGACATCACCGCCGAGGACGTCACGGAGTCGGACGCATAAGCCGCGCCGACCCCGATGTCACTCGGCCGACAACGGCGAAAGCCGTTCTCCCACAGCAACATCGGTGGCAGCGCGCGGGTCGCGGCGTACGGTCCGGATCACGACGGCGACCACCAGCGCGGTGACCGTCGCGGCGACTCCGGTGGCCAGCGCGATCAACACGGGCAGGCTGCGCACGAACGGCCCGGCGACGCCCGCTTCGACCGCCAATCCGATCCAGATCACGACGGCCGGCGCCGTGCGGTCGGCGGCGATGGCCGACAGCAGGGCTCCCTGCAGCACTGCCAACAGCGCGCCGGCGAGCGCGAACAGCCACAGCAGATCCTGGATCGGCGCGTAGTCGCGCCCGGCGAACAACGGGGCCAGCGGCGCCAGCACGGCCGCACCCGCCACGGCGACCAGCCCGACCGCCCCCAGCACGCCGAGCGCGGAACGCAGCGCACGCACGGAATGCTGCGGTTGCGCCATCCGCGGATACAGCACGACGCCGACGGCCTGCGGCAGCCAGAAAGCGATCTTGGTGGCGATCGCACCGAGGGCGTAGCGGCTGGCGTCCGCCTCGTCGAGCACGATGCGAGCGACGATCAGATCCGCGGACGAGAGCGCCATCAACGCGGCTTGAACCTGTGCGGCGCGCAGGACCGCGCCCACGCCGGCGGCCCGCACCGCCCCGGCCCGCGCACCGGTTCCCCAGGCCTCGCCGGCGACCGGAGCCTCCGCGACTTCGGCCGCGTCCGGCGGCAACGGGGGCGAGCCGGCATCCCTCGCCGAGAGTGCGAGTCGCGCGATCCGGTTCGCCGCAACGGTGGCCACCAGCAGGCCGAGGGCAGCGCCCCAGAGCGCGGCAGCGGCACCCGCC
The DNA here is from genome assembly GCF_001665865.1 of Nocardia sp. 852002-20019_SCH5090214. Lineage (NCBI taxonomy): Bacteria > Bacillati > Actinomycetota > Actinomycetes > Mycobacteriales > Nocardiaceae > Nocardia > Nocardia sp. 852002-20019_SCH5090214. The sequence continues at coordinate 23,206 of NZ_LZMK01000101.1, forward strand.
CCGACGGCCAGCGCGATCAGCGCCGGAGCTACCCGGGCGATCGCCGAACCACCGAGAACGATTGCGAGCGAACGGAATCGGTTCGTTCCCTGCAGAATGCCCTGCTCCCCGGAGAGCAGTACCAGCACCGGCGCCGCGATCAGCGCCCCGCCCGCGGCGGGTGCCGGCACGTGCAGCAGCACCGCGACGAGGGGTATGAGCGCGAGTGCGACAACCGCCACGATCAGCGCGCAGCGCCGGGTCAAACCGCGCACCGTCGCCACCGCGGCGCCGCGCACCAGCTCCCGTGCGACCACATTCTGCAGGGCCAACGCCGGCACCGCGGCCAGCAACTGCACGGCCAGCAGGCTCGCGAAGGCGCTGTAGCCGGCCACGCCCAGCCAGCGCCCGGCCAGCAGTTGCAGCAGATAGCCGGCGATATTCGCGGTCATGGCCCCAGCGGTCACCAGGGTCATATCCGCGACCACGGGTAGACGGCGCAGGGCAGGCATCCCGCCATGCTCCCACCTCGTCCCCGCCCGGAACAGCCGAGGCCCGCGGTACGCCGTCGGGCGGCTGTTTTCAGTCCTCGTCCGCCAGCTGGCGCCGCACGTCGAGCAGATGGTGGCGGACCTCGTGGACGGTGTGGACCGCCACCCAGCGCAGTTCGCGCTCGACGCGATCGGGGTAGTTGTACAGAACGCGGCGGTCCCAGTCGTCCTCGGCGAGGCGGTCGAGCACATTCGCGAGCAGTCGCGCCGACACGAGCAGTTCCTGCGCCACGTCGGCGGGATCCTGGTCGGCGTAGCCGTCGTGATCGGCACGTTCGTCGCGGCCCATGGTGAGCAGGGCCGGGCGGTCGGTGCGGCGCGCCAGCAGGATGCGTTCCCGCTGCACGAGCAGGACGTCGCGGACGTGACAGCCGTACTCGAGCGGCGACCACAGCTGCGGAAGGCGGCGACGCTCCGCGTCGGGGCAGTCGTTCAGCGTCGCCGCCAGCTCGGTGACGCCCGCGACGATCGCGCCCGCAGCCTGCGGCGACTCGGCCGGCCGGTACTCGAAACCGCATTCGGCGCATCGATCCATGAACAACCCCTCATCTCGCCGCGTTGACACCATCTCACTGAGACCATATCTTTAGTATCAACGATACGGTCTCAATGTGAGGGTTGGATATGTCGATCGAAGCGAACAAGGACGTCATTCGCCGATTCATGAAGGTCGGCGACGCCGCGACCAGGGATCTGGCGGCAATCTGGGACAGCTTCACGCCGGATTGCACCTTCCCGACCCTCGCCGCCCGCACCGGTCGCGCCGATTTCACCGTGCAGGACTACCGCGCGTTCCTGCTCGACTACTTCCGCGCGCTTCCCGATGCCACCTTCACCGTGGACGAGCTGATCGCCGAGGACGACCGGGTCTGGGCCCACATCACGATCCGCGGCACCCATTCCGCGGAATTGCGCGGCGTCCCGGCGACCCACCAGCCGGTGGAGTACACCCAGCTCGGCCTGTACACGATCCGCGAGGGGAAGATCGCTCGGGCTCGTGCGGTATTCGACGACGTGACGTTGCTGCGCCAGATCGGCGTGCGAGTTTAGGAGCACCGGACGGGCGACCGTCGCCGGCATTGCGGCCGACGTAGGGTGACTCAGCGTGACCGGGGCTCGAGAACACGGCGACGACACCAGAAGCTCGCAGCTGCCTGCGGCCGCCGCGCCGAGGTGGGCTCGGATCGTTCCCGTGGCCTACAGCCTGGCGCTCGCCCTGATCGTGGTCGGGCCGCTGCTGGGGCCGGGTTATCTGCTGCTGCGCGACGGCGTGAGCACGCCCCGGTCGTATCCGACCGATGCGGCACTGGGCCTGGGTGACGCAGCGCCGCGGGCCGTGCCACAGGACGGATTGCTCGCGGCACTGTCGGTGGTGGTGGACGGCGGGATCGTCGTCAAGGCCATCCTGGTGCTGGCACTCACGGCCGCCGGATGGGGTGCGGCCCGGCTCGCGCACACCCTGCTGGGAGTCTCCCTGGCTCCCCGGCTCGTCGCCGCGACGGTCGCGATCTGGAATCCCTATGTCGCCGAACGGCTGCTGCAGGGACATTGGAGCCTGCTGGCCGGATACGCGGCACTGCCCTGGACCGTCGTCCTCGGACAACGGATACGGACCGGCGGCGCCCGGGAGCCGGCCGGTGAGGGAGCGGAGCGGACCACCGACGATCACCGGCCCCGTCGGGGGCTACCGGTCGCCGCCGCGCCGTGGTCGATGCTGGGCGGCGTCCTCGCCGCGGCGGGTTTGACCCCGACCGGTTCGCTACTGGCGGGCGTGCTGGCGATTCTCACGGTGGGCCGGCGCAATGTCGTCGGCGCGGTGGCGCTGTGGCTGGTGAGCGCCAGTCCGTGGCTGGTGGCCACCGCACTGTCCGGTAGCGGGGCCGAACCGTCCGATCCGGCGGGGGTGGCGGCCTTCGCCGCGCGGGCCGAACCGGGGCTCGGCACGCTGGGGAGCCTGGCCGGACTGGGTGGGATCTGGAACGGCGAGGCGGTACCCGGCTCCCGGACAACGCTTTTCGCGGTGTTGTCGACTCTCGTCCTGCTGGCGATCGTCGTCTCGGGCGTGCGCGCGGTGGCAGCCCGGGGTGAACGATCCACGCGTTATCCCCGGCGGATGTTGCTGGTACTGGCCGCCGTCTGCATCCTGCTGCCGGCCCTGGGGGCTACGGGGTGGGGGCTCGCCATCGGCGAATCCCTGATCGCGCGCATCCCCGGCGCCGGACTGCTGCGCGACACCCAGAAATACGTCGCCCTTGCCATGCCCGCGTACGCCCTGTGCGCGGCGGCGGGCTGTCGCGCCCTCGCCGCACTCGGCCGCCGACACCGCACGGAGATCGCGAAACAGACTGCGCCACAAGCGGACCAGACGAATACGAGCAGCCCGTCGGGAACGCCGTCACCACGAGCGGCGGATGCGGACCGACCGTCGAACGCTGGTGGCGAGCCGGTGCAGGCCGAACCTGTTGCCGCGCAACCGCTTACCGCCCTGCTGTTCATCGCCGCGCTGATCCTCACCCTTCCCGACCTGGCGTGGGGAGTGGGCGGAGCACTGCGACCGGTGCACTACCCGCCGGCGTGGCAGCGGGTCGCCGCGGTGGTCGACGGTCCCGGTGACGTCGCCGTATCGCCCGCGGGGATGTTCCGCGTATTCCCCTACAGCGGACGGGTGCCGGTGCTGGATCCGGCGCCGCGCATGCTGCGGTCGGATGTTCTGCAGACAGGGGTGCTGCCGGTCCGGGGCCGAGTGGTGGCGGGCGAGGGGGCACGGGCCCAGCGAGTGGAAAACCTTCTGCTCCGGGGAGCGGCACCCGCCGACCTCGCCGCCCACGGCGTCGGGTGGATTCTCGTCGAACATCGCACGCCGGGAGCGGTCGGCGATGCGAAGACCACGCTGGGCGCGCTACAGCCGGTGTACTCCGACGCCGATCTGACGCTGTACCGCGTACCGGGCGCACGGGACGTGGCCAGGGCCACCGCCACCGACCGCACCGTAGCCATCGCCGCGCACGCGCTCTGGGCCGCTCTGCTCCTGGCCGGCCTCGTCGCGGCGCCGGCCGACAGGCGACGGAGGAGATGATCCACACGGATCGACAGGCGTGCCGTCGGCCGGCAGATATCGTCCGCTGATCAGCGCAGAGTCGGCGCGACGCGGTCGTCTCGCAGCGGCGCCGACGTCGCAGCGGCCACCGTCGCACGTCCCGTCACCAGCCCCGAGATGAACCGCCCCCGGGCGGCAGCGGCCAGGACCTCACCGACTCCGGTACCCGTCTGCTCCCAGGAGAACTCGCGAGCTCGCGTACGAGCCTTCTCCCCCATGACAATTCGCGCCTCGGAGTCGGCGAGCAATTCCCCGACGGTCTCGGTGAGCTGGCTGGAGTCGTCCACCAGCACCCCGGTCACGCCGTCGACGATGGAGTCGGTGAGCCCCCGTGAACTGCGGTAGCCGATGGTCGGGACGCCGTGCTGCGCGGCCTCGATCACCGCGAGACCCCACCCTTCCTTGCGGGAGGGCAGCACCTGAACCCAAGCGCGGGAAAGCAATTCGTGCTTGCGCGCTTCGTCGACGAAGCCGTGGAATTCCACCGCGTCGGCGATACCCGAGCGATGCGCGCGGTCTTTCAGATTGTCGGCCCACCAGCCGTCGCCGATCACGTCGAGGCGCAGACCGGGCAGGCGGTCACGCAGACCCGCGACGACGTCGAGCGCGTCCTCGATCTGCTTGTGCGGCACCAGCCTCGACAGCACGACGATGCTCGGATACGGGGTGCGGGTCGATTCGCCACCGGTCGGCGCTTGCGCGGGTACGGGTTCGGCACCGTTGCGCACCACCGCGATTCGCGTCGCATCGACCCCGAGCGAGGCGAGCTCCTCCGCGGAGGGCAGCGATACGGTCAGATATTGGTCGCGCCGATGGACCCGCGGGGACAGTCGCGATTCGATCCACCAGCCGATCCGCCCGACCACACGACCCGCCACCGGCCACTGCTCCCGATGGCCGTGGTGCACCAGGACCACCGAGGGCGCCCCGGAGACCGTCCGGGCGAAGAACGGAATGCCGTTCTGGGTGTCGATCACCGCGTCCGGCCGCACTCCGCGCAGCGGGCCGAAGCCCAGCCGCCCGGCCGCGATGGCGGCCAGCGCGCGCGGATAGACGGTGAAGCGCCCGCCGGCCCGGCTGATCTCGATGCCGTCGATACGCTCCCGGCGCGGCGCGCCCGGATAGTGCGCGGTCCGCAGCGTCACCTTCACCCCGCGCGCCGCCAACTGCGCACCCACCTGCTCGAGATACCGCTCGCTCCCGCCGCCCTGCGGATGTCCGGTATCGCGCCAGCACAGCAGCAGGACTTCCCGCACGTCAGCACTCGGGTGGGCCTCGTTCTCGCCGCCGCCGGGCCCACAGAGCTGCGCCCCGGCAGCGCGCTCGCGAGGGCCGATTTCGGGCACGGCAGTTCTCCAGATCGTTCACGTCGGACGACAGTGGGGTCCACCATAGCCGCCGACGGCCGTTCCGGGTCGCTGCGGTGGCCGCATAGACTGGCGCGGCCATGCTTCGATCCGACGCAACCGGACCGCGTCCCCGCTTCGCGCGCCGGGCCACCCTTCGCCGTTCACTGCGCCTGTTGGGCAGTTTCCGCTTCGAACAAACCGATCCGGCGCGGTTCTACGGCGGGATCGCCGCCGATACCGCCGACCTGATCGCCGATTTCTATCGCGATCTGACCGGCCGGGACCTCAGCGGCACCGTGATCGTCGACGTGGGCGGGGGCCCCGGCTACTTCGCGGACGAATTCGCGGCGGCGGGCGCGCGCTATCTGCCGATCGAACCCGATCCGACCGAAATGCACGCCGCCGGGCTCACCGTCGCCGGCGCGGTCCGCGGATCCGGAATGGCGCTGCCCATCCGCGACGACGCCGTCGACATCTGTCTTTCCTCGAATGTCGCCGAACATGTGCCGCAGCCCTGGGTCATGGCCGACGAGATGCTGCGGATCACCAAACCGGGCGGTCTGATGGTGCTGTCCTACACGGTGTGGCTCGGACCGTTCGGCGGGCACGAGACCGGTCCGTGGCACTACCTCGGCGGTGAGTTCGCGGCCCGGCGCTACACCCGCCGCACCGGAAAGCAGCCCAAGAACCGCTTCGGCAGCTCCCTGTTCGCCGTCAGCGCCGCCGACGGGCTGCGATGGGCTCGCGAAACCGGCGGCCGGGCCCGGATCCTCGCCGCTTTCCCCCGCTACCACCCGCGCTGGGCGTGGTGGGTGACGCGCATACCGGGCATGCGGGAACTACTGGTCAGCAATCTGGTCGTCGTCACGACCAAACCCCTCCGCTGAGCCGCATCCGGATCTACGCGGGCCGATCTACTCCAGCCATCCTCGCCGACGGGTGCGCCGCGCCGGTTCGCTCCACGGCGGCTCCTGCATGGCCAGGCCGACGGTTTCCAGCGGGGTCAGGCCGACGCGGTCGGCGAGTGAGCGGACCGCCGCCACCGCCTCGGCCGCCTGCAGCGCCGCCGTCGCCTGTTCGAGCGTCAAGGTCCGGCCGGGCAGAAAGGACACCACCCAGCCCCCGGTACCGACGGACCTTGCTTGATGTGGGGTCTGATCACTGGTCATCAGCGATCGGCCGACCACGTGCACCGCCATGATTCGGACTCCCCTGCGATTGCATCTGTAAAATCGTCCGGCAATGTTGCTCTAAGCATGCTCTGCAATCACAGGAAACGCAATAGTGCGTTTTGCGAAAAGCGAACCGCGAGGTAGGATTTCGCGCCTCCTGGCTGGGCGATCGGTCCGGGATGTCCGCTGCGCGCAGTACGTGACGCCAGGGACTGTGCGCCGAATCAATTCTCGGACAAGCGAACTCGCAGCACCGGCTGCGGATTTTCGTGCGGGCGCGGCGCGGCGAGGTCGATGTCGACCTGCCATCCAGGGGGGAGTACGGCCTGCAAGCGGGCCGCGGCACGCTGCAGCGGCGTACTCGCCGCCGTCGGCGTGAAGTCCGCTTCCGGATCGGCCCACCGCGCGCCGGCTAATCCCGAGACAGCATCGAACCCGAGTTCTGTCATGCCTACACCCACCTCCCACATACCCCGACCGGTCGGCCAGACAACGGAATCCACGAGCACCTGCAAGCAGTCAGTTCAGCCGAGTAGTTAATTCCCCGCAACCACGGGGAGTATTCGTGAGATGCAGAACACAATCAGAATAGGACAAGCGCGCCATTCCGCACGCGGAACCGCGGAAATGACGAGCCGCCCGCCCCGTCGCAAAGACGGTGCGGGCGGCTCGCTTTCGTCGTTCGGTGAACGGCGTCGTCCGACTAGCCCAGGCGCTGCTTGAGCGCCTCGAATTCGTCACGCACGCCCGAGGGCAGCTTGTCGCCGACGAATTCGAACCACTCCTCGATCAGCGGGATCTCCTTGCGCCACTCGTCGAGGTCGACCTTCAGCGAGGCGTCGACGTCGGCGGGGTCCACGTCCAGACCCTCGAGGTCCAGGTCGCCGGCGGTGGGCACATTGCCGATCGCGGTGGCCTCGGCCTCGGCCTTGCCCTCGATCCGGTTGACGATCCACTCCAGCACGCGGGAGTTCTCGCCGAAGCCCGGCCACAGGAAGCGGCCGTCGTCGCCGCGGCGGAACCAGTTGACGTAGAAGATCTTCGGCAACTTGGTGGCGTCGGCGTTCTTGCCCAGGTTGATCCAGTGGTTCATGTAGTCACCGACGTGGTAGCCCATGAACGGCAGCATGGCCATCGGATCGCGGCGCACGTTGCCGACCTTGCCCTCGGCGGCGGCGGTCTGCTCGGAAGACATTGTGGCGCCCATGAATACGCCGTGCTGCCAGTCGAAGGACTCGGTCACCAGCGGGATCGTGGTCTTGCGGCGGCCGCCGAACAGGATCGCCGAAATCGGCACGCCCTGCGGGTCGTCCCACTCCGGGGCGAGGGTCGGGCACTGCGACATCGGCGTGCAGTAGCGCGAGTTCGGATGCGCGGCAAGCGTTTCGGTCTCGCGCAGGTACCAGTCGTTACCCTTCCAGTCGATCAGGTGGTCGGGCTCGCCCTCGAGTCCCTCCCACCAGACGTCACGGTCGTCGGTCAGCGCGACGTTGGTGTAGACGGTGTTGCCGGCCTCGAGCGTGGCCATCGCATTCGGGTTCGACTTGTGGTTGGTGCCGGGGGCGACGCCGAAGAAGCCGAACTCCGGGTTCACCGCGTACAGGCGGCCGTCCTCGCCGAAGCGCATCCACGCGATGTCGTCACCCAGGGTCTCCGCGCGCCAGCCCGGAACGGTCGGCTGCAGCATCGCCAGGTTCGTCTTACCGCAGGCGCTCGGGAACGCGGCGGCGACGTAGTAGTTCTTGTTCTCCGGGGAGATGAGCTTGAGGATCAGCATGTGCTCGGCCAGCCAGCCCTCGTCGTGCGCCATCGCCGAGGCGATGCGCAGCGAGTAGCACTTCTTGCCCAGCAGCGCGTTGCCGCCGTAGCCCGAACCGTAGGACCAGATCTCGCGGTCCTCGGGGAAGTGGGTGATGTACTTGGTGTCGTTGCACGGCCAAGGGACATCTGCCACGTCGCCCGTCAAAGGCGCACCGACCGAATGCAGCGCCTTCACGAACGGGCGATCGGTGCCCAGCTTCTCCAGCGCGGCCTTGCCCATGCGGGTCATCACGCGCATCGACACCACGACGTACTCGGAGTCGGTGAGCTCGACGCCGAGCTTCGGGTCCGCGGCGCCCAGCGGGCCCATGCAGAAGGGCACCACGTACATGGTGCGGCCCTTCATGCTGCCGCGGTACAGCTCGGTCATGGTGGCGCGCATCTCGTTCGGGTCGACCCAGTTGTTGGTCGGGCCGGCGTCGGCCTCGGTGCGCGAACAGATGAAGGTGCGCGACTCGACGCGGGCGACGTCGGAGGGGTCCGACAGCGCGAGGAAGGAATTCGGCTTCTTGTGCTCGTTGAGCTTCTGGAAGGTGCCGGCCGCGACCAGTCGATCGGTCAGCCGGTCCCATTCCTCATCGGAACCGTCGGCCCAGACGACCCGCTCCGGCTGGGTGAGCTCTGCGACCTCCTGCACCCAGGCGAGCAGTCCGGCGTGCTTGGTCGGCGCGGTGCCATCGGATCCGTGAAGACCAGGAATGGTCGCTGAGGTCATGAAAACTCTCCTGAGATGAGCGGCGGGCCAGAGAGCTGCCGAAAACAGCTTTCAACACCAGGAAGGCCGCCGTTGGCTGTGGACATCCGCCCGGCTCGCCGACAGCACGCCCCGGCTGGGCGGCGTACGAGAACGAGACGGACACCCGGATTCCTTAAGTAAAGAGGTTAACGCGATGTGACGGTCGGTACGGAATGGGGTTGCTCACTCGGGACCCGGTCGAAACCTTCCCACCTCACCAGGACCGCAGCTGTGCGGGACCGGCAAACCGCGACCGGGCCGGATCACCCGGCGACCGCGGCCCGCAGGATCGCCAGATCGCGTTCGCATGCGGCCACTCGAGCAGGCTGTTCGGCGGCCGCGCGGCGCAGTTGCCCCTCCAGCTCCGCGACCCGGCGATCGGCCTCGACCATGCGGGCGGTGCTCGCGCGCACCACCTGTTCGGTCAGCTCGGACTCGGCCTCCACCAGGGCCGTCGCCACCCGCTGCTCCAGCTGGGCCTTCACATTGACCAGCACATCGGTCACCCATTGCCGCAGATGTGCCCGATCGGCCAGATGTCCCCGGGCCCCCACCACCCACCACGCCACGCCCGCGCCGAGGGCCAGGGTGACCGGCACGGTGGCGTAATCCAACGCCGGCACCAGCGACAACGGCGCAACGATCAACCGGCCGAGGCCGAAACCCGCCGATGCGCCCAGGGCGATCATCAGCCGATCCTCGACGCCGCGGTGGCGGCGCTCCGGATCGGGCCCGACCCGGGGTGCGGGATCGGTCGGCGGAGCCGGCGGTGAGGCGAGCGTGGGCTGTGGTTCCGACCCCGCCACGGCCTCGAGCTGGCGGGCGAGTTCGGCCAGGCGGTGACGGACCACGCCGTCGAGTTCGGCGGTGGCCTGATTCACCGCCGCCTGCAGCAGATCGGGATAGCCGCGCACCGAGCGGCGGTCGAGGCGGTCCAGATCGGCACGGGCGGTGGCGTTCACGGTGCGGACGCGGGCGCCGACCTCGTGCGTCAGATCGACCCGGGCCAACTGCAGCCGATTACGCAGGGCGCCCAGGGCCTGGGCGCGGCCACCGTCGCGTCCGGCCAGCGCGGCGGTACGTTCGGCGCGCAGGGCGGCGACCGCGCTGCCCGAGCGCAGCGCCTCGATCTGGCTCAGCACCCGGGCGCGGGTGTCGGCGAGCACCCGAGCGGTGACCTCGGCCAGTCGCTCGGGGCCGACCCGGGCCCCGACGGCGGCGCTGAGCTGGGCGTGCAGGGCGGCCAGGCCGGAGCGGTCCAGGAGCGCGGCGTCGCCGCTGCCGCGCGCGGCCACGGCCAGGCGCGCCGAGACCGGAAGAATCTCGGGCTCGGCGCCGAGCGCTCGGGCCAGCATGGCGGTATCGCGATCCAGTACCGAACGCCAGTCGGGATGGGCGTGAATGCCGTTCATGGCGAACAGCATTCGCGTTCCCACCGCCCGCAGGCGGGCGACCGGATCGAGCAGTGCGGCGCCGACGGCGGCGCCGGGGTCCACCAGCACGAGCGCCACCGGCGGTCCGCTGCCGGGGCCGAAATCGGTGGCGGCGACCAGGGTTGCCGGGTCGGTGACCGGATCGGTGAGCGCTACGCGCGGTTCGAAGCGGGACAGTTCGGTACGCAGCAAGGTGGTGTTGGCGTCGTCGGGACCGATGACCGTCACCGACACCGGTTGTGTCGCAATGACTTCCGCATGTGTCGCCGCGACTCCGTTCGGCGCGACGGGATTCGGGCCCGGTTCGGCGGGAACCGCGCGCAGCAGCGCGCCGCCCTGCGGATTCCATCGCTCGACGACGGCCAGCACCTCGGGATCCACCCCGCCCGCCCGCCGACTGTTCAGCTCGGCCGGCGATCCGGGTACCTCACAGTCCGGCACTACTCATCCGCTCCCACATCCGCATATATCCGTTGTGCAGCCGGATCGCGGCGCGGCGAGCGGCGGCCGGCATATCGCTGGCGGCCACCGCGCGCCAGCGTTGCGCGCGAACCAGCGCGTCGTCGGCGTCGGCCGGTGTCGCCGACGGATATCCGGCCGCGAGATGACGGACCTCCGGGCGAGCCAGTCCGGCCTGCAGCGCGGTCCACAGCGCCTCGTCACCGGCCAGGTAGTCCTCGATCAGGTCGCGGGCGCGCCCACCGTCACCCTGTGGGATCGCGCGCGCGGCGATGCGAGCCAGATCGTCGAGCAGATCACCGCCGCGCAAGGCCGCGAGCTGCTCGTAGCGCTGGTGCAGGCGCGCGTGCACGGGGTGAGCTGCGCCCTGGCCGCACTGCGTCATGAGCCGGAGTTGGGACCGCAGCAATTGCTGCAACTGCTGCATGCCGTGAGTGGGATCGATCCCGTGCACGCGCGCCTGCACCAGCGCTACGAGCAGCTCGCGGCCTTGCGCGGCGGTGATCTGCTCGACGATCTGGC
>NZ_LZMK01000102.1:0-127380 GCF_001665865.1 Nocardia sp. 852002-20019_SCH5090214
CGGTGATTCCGAGCCGGCCCGCGGCGTTTCCGCCGGGTGGGCCCGGGTCAGACCTCGGCGGATTTCTCGCGGCGGCGGGCGCGGCGCTGCTGGATGGCGGCGAAGCGGATCTCCAGGCCCGTGACGAACGATTCCAGCGCCAATTCGAAACTCTCCGAGTCGATTTCGTCGGCCTTGGCGCGCAGCAGGTGCGCCTGTTCCAGATGCGGGTAACGGTCGCGATAGACCTGGACGTCGTCGACGAAGCCGCGGGAGAACGAGCCGATGGTCGAACCCATCACCACGTAGCGGGTGGCCGCGCCGATCATGGTGGCCTGGCGGGGTGGCCAGCCGGCGCCGACCAGGCCGCCGTGCACGGCGTCGGCCGCGCGCAGATTCTCCTCGCGCTTACCGGGGCCCGAGGCCAGGTAGGGGACGAAGTTGGGGTGGCGGACCAGGGCGGCGCGGTAGGAACGCGCCCACGAGATCAGGCCGGTGCGCCAGTCGGCGGTTTCGAAGGCCGAGGCGTCCACATGGGACATGATGCCGGCGGCGATATCGTCGAGCAGATCGTCCTTGGTGGGGTAGTGGCCGTACAGCGAGGCCGCCTGAACGCCCAGCTCGGCGGCCAGTTTCCGCATCGAGAGCTCGGGTAGTCCGTCGCGGTCGATCAATTCCAGTGCCGTCTCGCGGATGCGTTCGCGACTCAGTAGCGGTACCCGTGGCCGAGGCATCCTCGCCACCTCCTTCGCCGCGAAACCGGACCGTGCCGAGTCAACCTACACCGTCGGGCACCGGAGCCTTGAACATCCGAACGCTGTTAGTTTATCGTGGCAATAGATACCTAACAACGTTCGGTTAGGAGTTTTCCGTCATGGATCTGCAACTCGGCGATGCCCAACGCGAGCTGCGCGAGGTTGCCCGCGCCTGGGTCGACAAGGAGGTCGTGCCCTACGCCGCGGCCTGGGATCGCGCCGAATCGGTGGATACCGCGATCGTGCGCAAGCTCGGCGACATGGGCTTTCTCGGTATCGAGATCCCGGAGGAGTACGGCGGCTCGGGTGGTGACGCGCTGTCGTACTGCCTGCTGCTCGAGGAACTCGGCCGCGGCGACAGCTCGGTGCGTGGCATCGTGTCGGTCTCGCTCGGGCTGGTCGGGAAATCGCTCGAGAGCTACGGCAGCGAGCAGCAGAAGCGGGACTGGCTGCCCCGCTTGTGCGCGGGAGAGTCGCTGGGCTGCTTCGGCCTCACCGAACCGGGCACCGGGTCCGACGCGGCGAATCTGACCACCCGTGCCGTCCGCGACGGCGAGGACTGGGTGCTCTCGGGCACCAAGATGTTCATCACCAACGGCACCTGGGCCGATATCGCGCTGATCTTCGCGCGCACCGGCGGACCGGGACCCAAGGGGGTCACCGCATTCCTCGTGCCCACGGACGCGACGGGTTTCGGCCGCACCGAGATCAAGGGCAAACTCGGTCTGCGCGGACAGGCGACCGCGGAGATCGTGCTCGACGGGGTGCGGGTGCCGGATTCGGCGCGACTCGGCGGCGAGGGACAGGGGTTCCGGATCGCGATGGCCGCCCTCGACAAGGGGCGCATGGGCGTGGCCGCGGGATGTGTCGGGGTCGCCCGCGCCTGCCTCGAGGTCGCCGTGCGCTATGCCGGGGAACGCGAACAGTTCGGTAAACCGATCGCCTCCTACCAGCTCGTGCAGGAGCTGATCGCCGACATCGCCGTCGATGTGGAGGCCGCGCGGCTGCTGGCCTGGCGAGTCGCCGACCTGGTCGATCGTGGCGAACCGTTCGGCACCGAGGCCTCGGTGGCGAAGTTGTTCGCCAGTGAGGCCGCGGTGAAGGCGGCCAACAACGCCATCCAGGTATTCGGCGGATACGGGTACATCGACGAATACCCGGTGTCGAAGAACCTGCGCGACGCGCGGGTGCTCACCCTCTACGAAGGCACCAGCCAGATCCAGAAACTACTCATCGGCCGCGCCCTCACCGGCGTGAACGCCTTCGTGTGACAACCGATTTCGAGGAGAGAATTCGATGACAGATCAGCGCAGAGTGGCCGTGGTGACCGGGGCCGCCCGGGGTATCGGTGCGGCCACCGTGGCCCGCCTGGCCGCCGACGGGGCGGCCGTGGCCATCGCCGACCTCGACGAGAACGCCTGCAAGACAACCGCGGACGAGATCGTCGCCGCCGGTGGGGTGGCCGTCCCGCTGGCCTGCAATGTCACCGACGAGGCGAGCGTCGACGCCGCCTTCGATCGCGTCGCCGCGGAGCTGGGGTCGCTCGACATCCTGGTCAACAACGCCGGCGTGCTGCGCGACAACCTGCTGTTCAAGATGTCGGCCGACGACTGGGACACCGTGATGTCGGTACACCTGCGCGGCGCGTTCCTGTGTTCCCGTGCGGCACAACGGCATATGGTCGCCCGCCGCTACGGCAAGATCGTCAACACCTCCAGCGTCTCGGCGCTCGGCAACCGCGGCCAGGCCAACTACTCGGCCGCCAAGATGGGCATTCAGGGACTCACCCGCACCCTGGCGATCGAGTTGGGCCCCTACGGCATCAACGTCAACGCGGTCGCGCCGGGCTTCATCGTCACCGAGATGACCGCCGCCACCGCGGCCCGCGTCGGCGTGTCGGTCGAGGAATGGCAGGCGAAATCGGCCGAGATCACTCCGGTGCGCCGGGTCGGCCGCCCCGACGACATCGCGAACACCGTCGCCTTCCTCGCCTCCGACGAGGCGTCCTTCATCACCGGCCAGACCATCTACGTCGACGGCGGCCGTCGGCTCTGAAACCGTTCCAGGAGAACATCATGCGCAGAACCAGCTTTACCGAGGACCACGACACCTTCCGCGGCACGGTCCGCAAATTCGTCGAGACCGAAGTGGTCCCGGTCTACGACACGTGGCTGGAGGCGGGCATCGTGCCCCGCGATTTCTATTACAAACTCGCCGAATTGGGCGTCTTCGGCATCGAGGTGCCCGAGGAATACGGCGGCGCCGGCATCGACTCGTTCAAATTCCAGACCATCCTCATGGAGGAGACGGCACGCGCTGGTGTGTCGTTCGGCGGATCCAGCGTGCACGTCGGACTGTGCCTGCCGTATCTGAAGAAGCTCGCCACCGAGGAACAGAAAAAGCGCTGGCTGCCCGGATTCGCCGCCGGCGAGATCATGTTCGCCATCGCCATGACCGAACCCGGCACCGGGTCGGATCTGGCCGGAATGCGCACCACCGCCAAGCTTTCCGAGGACGGCACGCACTACGTGCTCAACGGCGCCAAGACCTTCATCACCGGTGGCGTGAACGCCGACCGGGTGATCGTCTGCGCCCGCACCGCGCCGCCCCGCGAGGACGACCGCCGCTTCGGCATCTCGCTGCTCGTGGTCGACACGAAGTCACCGGGCTACACGATCGGCCGCAAACTCGACAAGCTGGGGCTGCGGGCCTCCGATACCGCCGAGCTGAACTTCACCGATGTCCGGGTGCCGGTCGAGGATCTGCTGGGCGAGGAGAACAAGGGCTTCTCCTACCTGGGTCAGAATCTGCCCCAGGAGCGGCTCTCCATCGCCGCCGGCGCCTACGCCCAGGCGGCGGCCGCGGTGCGGTTCGCGCAGGAGTACACCCATCAGCGCAACGTCTTCGGCAAACCCGTCGCCTCGTTCCAGAACACCAAATTCGAGCTCGCCGCCTGCAAGGCCGAGGTCGACGCGGCCGAGGCCGTGGTGGACCGGGCTCTCGAGGCCCTCGACGCCGGTGAACTCAGTGCGGCCGACGCCGCCTCGGCGAAGCTGTTCTGCACCGAGGTCGCCGCGCGCGTCATCGACCGCTGCCTGCAACTGCACGGCGGCTACGGCTTCATCAACGAATATCCGATCGCCCGGCTCTATGCCGACAATCGGGTCAATCGCATCTACGGCGGGACGAACGAGGTCATGAAGATGATCATCGCCAAGGATATGGGGCTGTGAACGCGACGCTGTCGCTGGCGAGCATCCTCGCCGAACCGGCGCGGCGCCGACCCGGGCACGTGGCGCTCATCGAGGGCGAGCGTCGGCTCACCTTCGCCGAATTGTGGCGTGCGGCAAGGGAACAGGCCGGCGCGTTGATCGAGCGTGGTATCCGGCCGGGGGATCGGGTCGCGCTGATGTGCCCGAATACGGCCGACTTTCCCCGGGCCTACTACGCGATCCTCGCGGCGGGGGCGACGGTGGTGCCGGTGCATCTGCTGCTCACCGCCGACGAGGCCGAATTCGTCCTGCGCGACAGCGGGGCGACGCTGCTGATCTGCCATCCGCAGGTGGAATCGGTCGGTGCGGAGGCGGCTCGCCGGGTCGGCATCGCCTGCGTGCGACCGGACGGCCTGACGGGCGAGGCGATCGCGCTGTTCGTCCCGCGCTCGCCGCTGGATACCGCCGTGGTGTTCTACACCAGCGGGACCACCGGCCGGCCCAAGGGGGCGGAGCTCAGCCATCTCAATATGGTCATGTGCGCCACCGTGAACGCCTTCGACGCCAACGATGTGCACCGCGACGATGTGGCTCTGGGCGCGCTGCCGCTGTTCCACGTATTCGGGCAGACGGTTTCGATGAACTCCACCTGGCGGGTCGGCGCGACCCTCGTCCTGATGCCGAGATTCACCGCGCCCGAGGCGATTCGGCTCATGGTGACCGAACGCGTGAACACCTTCCACGGCGTCCCGACGATGTATCACGGACTCATCGAGGCGGCCGCCGGCGCCGCCGAACTCCCCGCACTGCGGCTGTGCATCTCCGGGGGTGCGGCACTGCCGCTGCCGGTGCTGGAACGGTTCGAGGAGGTGTTCGACGCGCGGATCCTCGAGGGGTACGGGCTCTCGGAGACCTCACCGACCGCGGCGGTGAACCAGCCGGTCTTCGGACCGCGCGCCGGCACCGTCGGACATCCGGTGTGGGGCGTGGACGTGGAGATCGCCGATCCCGGCGTCACCGACCGCATCGAGTTGCTGCCGACCGGCAGCGTCGGAGAGGTGGTGGTGCGCGGGCACAACGTGTTCAGCGGCTACACCGGCAATCCGGAGGCGAGCGCGCGGGCCGTGGTCGACGGCTGGTTCCGCACCGGCGACCTCGGCGTGCGCGACGAGCAGGGATATCTGCGGATCGTCGACCGGATCAAGGAGATGATCATCCGCGGCGGATTCAACGTCTATCCCACCGAAGTGGAGGAGGCGCTGCTGCGGCATCCGAGGATCGCGCAGGTGGCGGTGATCGGAGTGCCGGACGAGAACTACGGCGAGGAGATCGTGGCGATCGTCGTGCCGGCCGGTGAGCTCAGCGCCGAGGAAGTCGTCGCCTACGGCCGCGAGCATGTGGCACGGTACAAATACCCCCGGCGCGTGGAGTTCGTCTCCGAGTTGCCGCTGGGGCCCACGCACAAGGTGCTCAAACGCGAACTGAAACAACGTTTCATGTGAGCTGCCGGCGCAACGCCCCGGCAGCACGGAAGGGACCGGACATGACAGATTTCGCCGATCTGGACGCGCTCGCCGCGGCCGTGGGCACCGAACTCGGTGTCAGCGACTGGTTGCAGGTCGACCAGGACCGCATCGATACCTTCGCCGACGCCACCGGCGACCACCAGTGGATCCACGTCGACGCCGAGAAGGCCGCGCAGGGCCCCTACGGACACACCATCGCGCACGGATTCCTCACCCTGTCGCTGCTGGTGCCGCTGAGCAACCAGGCGACCACGGTGGGCGGCATCACGATGGGAATCAACTACGGGCTCAACAAGGTTCGCTTCATCACGCCGGTGCCGTCGGGCGGCCGCATCCGCGCCCGCGTCCACTTGGACTCGGTCTCCGAGATCCCCGGCGGCATCCAGGCGGTGCGGACCGTCACCATCGAACTGGACGGGGCGGACAAGCCCGCGTGCGTCGCGGAAAGCATCGTGCGCTACCTGAAGTGACAGCCCGGGGGCTGTTCCCCGGTTTCAGTCCCCGAGCTCGTTGCTCACCTTCACCCAGCGGTCGAGCAACTGGGTGGCCGCTCCGGTGTCGACCGAGGCCGCCGCCCGCTCCAGCGCCGGGCGCAGCAGCTCGTGGATGTCGGTGCGGGCGGTCTCGGGGGTCAGCTCGAAGGCGACGATCGCGGCGGCGGAGTTGAGCAGGACCGCGTCGCGGACGGGCCCCGGGGCGCCGTTGAACATGTCGCGGGCGATCGCGGCGTTGACGGTCGCATCGCCGCCGCGCAGTGCCGCCGGATCCACGCGGGGGATGCCTAGGAGCGTCGGATCGATGACGGTCTCGTACTTCTCACCCGCGGCGACGACCCACACATCGGTGGTATCGGCGGTGGTGATCTCGTCGAGGCCGTCGTTTCCGCGCACCACCAGCGCATTGGCGCCGCGTTCGGCGAACGCCCCGGCGATCACGGGGACGAGCTCGGCGAAGGCGCATCCGATCAGTCCCGCGCTCGGCTGCGCCGGATTGGTCAGCGGGCCGAGCACGTTGAAGACCGTCGGAATGCCGATCTCCTTGCGCGCCGGACCGGCGAACCGCAGCGCCGGATGAAACAGCGGGGCGAAGCAGAAGCCGATGCCCACCTCGCGCACACACTGGGCCACCGACTCCGGGCTCAACGCGATCCGCACGCCCAGCGCCTCGAGCACGTCCGCGCCGCCGCTCTTCGACGACGCGGCCCGATTACCGTGCTTGACCACCGGAATGCCCGCCGCGGACACCACGATCGAGGACATCGTGGAGATATTGACCGTGCCGGAGCGGTCGCCGCCGGTGCCGACGATGTCGACCGCGCCCATATCGAGCGACACCCGCCGGGCATGGCTCAACATGCCGGTCGCCAGGCCGGACAGCTCGATCGCGGTGGGGCCCTTCATCTTGATGGCCACGCCGAAGGCCGCGATCTGCGCCTGGGTGGCGTTGTCGGAGAAGATCTCGTCGATCGCCCACGCCGCCTCCTCCGCGGTCAGATCGACCCCGTCGGTCAGGGCACCGAGAATCTCGGGCCAGCTGCGCGCGCTCATCACATCTCCCGTTCGCGATCGGACACCCGCACCGCTCGTCCGCGCGGGCGTGGGGGCCGTCGGATCGTCGTCGGCCGCCCGGCTAGCAGCCTAATCGGCGGAGGCAATTTCTTTGTTCTCGGCGTTACGGAAGAAGATTGCGGAAGAAGATTACGGAGATCCCGGCTCGATTCCGCTCGGCTGTAGTGCGTCCCAGCCCACCGCCGTGCCCTCGTGCCGCTGCGCCAATCCGGCCATCCGCGACCGTTCTTGCGAGCAGTGCAGCGCGTCCAGGATCTGCACCCGCTGTAATACCAATTCGATATGACTGCCGGTCGGATCGGAAGCCTCGGACGTCGCGGCGGGGGAGTAGCCGTCCTGGGCGGCGATGTCGACGACCTCGTCCCGGGCGGTGGCCGGGATGCGCAGATGATGGCGTAGCAGGGCCTGCTCCTCGGCGCGCCATCCGCTCGCCCGCGCGAGCGCGCTCGAGCAGGCTTCGGCATCGTCGAAACTGGACACCACGACCATCAGATCCGTTCGCGCCGGATCCAATTCCGTCGCCGCACCCCGGCCCGACAGCCGCTGCCACACCGATCGAATTCCCATGCCACCCGCCTTCCTCCGCGCGTCGACGCAGCATCGCATACTCGGGATTTCCGCTGGTCACCGTGGTCGCATCGACGCTCGACCTGCGGGTTCACCGGACACGCCGAACCGGGCTCCAGACCCGCACGCGCGCTGATGATTCCGAGCCCGACACCCCGAATTCGCACCCGGCTACGCCTGTCGTACTACGACGAGTCATACTTACCGGCGTGACGACCGCAGTAGGGACCCCAGGATCGGCCATTACTCAGCGTGTGCATTCGCTGAACCGGCCCAACATGGTCAGCGTCGGAACCATCATCTGGCTGTCGAGCGAGCTGATGTTCTTCGCCGGCCTCTTCGCCATGTACTTCGTCGCTCGTGCCCAGGCTCATGGCAACTGGCCGCCGGAACCGACCGAGCTGAACCTCAAGCTCGCCGTGCCGGTCACGGCCGTGCTGATCGCCTCCTCGTTCACCTGCCAGATGGGTGTGTTCTCGGCCGAGCGCGGCGATGTCTTCGGCCTGCGCCGCTGGTACCTGCTCACCTTCTTCATGGGCGCGTTCTTCGTGGCCGGTCAGGGCACCGAGTACCACGCGCTCTACCAAGAGGGCACCACCATCTCGAGCAGCATCTACGGCTCGGTGTTCTTCATCACCACCGGCTTCCACGGTCTGCACGTCATCGGCGGTCTCATCGCGTTCATCTTCCTGCTGATTCGCACCAAGGTCAGTAAGTTCACGCCGGCGCAGGCCACCGCGGCCATCGTCGTCTCCTACTACTGGCACTTCGTCGACATCGTCTGGATCGGGCTGTTCGCCACGATCTACTTCGTCCGCTAGCCGGGCGGCGGCCGTCACGCGCGGTCCGCGACAAATACACACTTTGCACAAGTCGGTTCCGTCTACTCCAAAGGGACACAGATGAGTTCATCGCCCCCGTCAGCGCCAGATCCCACGAGCGGGATCGGCAGCGCTGAGAACAACCAGGCCATCAAGACCCGCAAGCAGCGCCGGATGCGCCGCAAGCTCGCCGGCGGTCTGGTTCTTCTGATGGGCCTCGTCGGAGCCGGCTTCGCGGCATCGGCGCTCACCCCGCACGCACAGGTCGCGACGGCCAACGAGGATCAGTCGGCGCTGATCCGCGAGGGTAAGCAGATCTACGAGACCTCCTGCATCACCTGTCACGGCGCCAACCTGCAGGGTGTTCAGGACCGCGGCCCCAGCCTGATCGGTGTCGGCGAGGCGGCGGTCTACTTCCAGGTGTCCACCGGTCGCATGCCCGCCGCGGGTAACGGCGCGCAGATCCAGCGCAAGCCCCCGAAGTTCGACGCCCGCCAGACCGACGCGCTGGGCGCGTACGTGGCGGCCAACGGCGGCGGCCCGACCGTGGTTCGCGACCCGAACGGCGAGATCGCGCAGGATTCCCTCATCAAGGGAGCCGACCTGGGACGCGGTGGCGAGTTGTTCCGCCTCAACTGCGCGTCCTGCCACAACTTCACCGGTAAGGGCGGTGCGCTGTCCTCCGGCAAGTTCGCGCCGCCGCTGGAGCCGGCCAACGCGCAGCAGATCTACACCGCGATGCTCACCGGCCCGCAGAACATGCCGAAATTCTCCGACCGGCAGCTGTCTCCGGAGGAGAAGCGTGACATCGTGGCCTATGTGAAGGACCGCACCGAGACCAAGCCGGAGGCCGGATACGGCCTGGGCGGTTTCGGTCCCGCGACCGAGGCCATCGCCATCTGGGTCGCCGGCATCATCGTGCTGGTCGGCGCCGCGATGTGGATCGGATCGCGATCATGAGCGAACAGGAGCGAAACGAGATGAGCCGGCCTGAGGATGGCGGCGGTAAGGGCGTGAACCTGAACCCCACCGAGGAGCAGCTCGACGCGATGTCGACCGCCGAGCTGGTCGAACTCGGTACCGCGCGCGACGGCGTCGACGTCGTCTACCGCGCTCCGCGCTGGCCGGTTCCGGGCACACGCGCGGAGAAGCGCGCCGAGCGGCACGTGACGTTCTGGTTCGCCATCTCCGCCCTCGCGGCGGCCGGGCTGATCGGCGTCTTCCTGTTCTGGCCCTGGGAGTACAAGGGCCGCAACGAGGACGGCAACGGCCTGTACTCGCTGGCCACGCCGCTCTACGGCCTGCTGCTGGGTATCGCGGTGCTGGCCATCGGTGTCGCCGCCGTCATCATCCGCAAGAAGTTCGTCCCGAACGAGATCTCCATCCAGACCCGCCACGACGGTCCCTCCGACGAGGTCGACCGGCGCACCCTGGGCGCGCAGCTGTCGGACGCGCTGGAGACCTCGACGCTGGGACGTCGCAAGATGATCACCCGTACCGCTGGACTGGGCGTGGGTGTGCTGGGTATCGGCGCACTGTTCCTGTTCGTCGGCGGTATGATCAAGAACCCGTGGGCCAAGGGCATGAAGTCCCCGCTGTGGGTGTCGGGCTGGACTCCGGACTTCCCGGGCCAGACGATCTACCTGCGCAAGGACACCGGCCGGCCCGAGGACATCGTGCTGGTGCGGCCGGAGGACCTCGACGCCGGCGCCATGGAGACCGTGTTCCCGTGGAAAGAGGAGTGGCGCGGCAACGAGGAGGAGACCCTCCAGTCGCTGCGTGGCATCCGTAACGCGGTCATGTTGATCCGCCTGCGCCCGGAGGACGGGCAGAAGGCGATCAAGCGCAGGGGCCAGGAGAGCTTCAACTTCGGTGACTACTGGGCGTACTCGAAGATCTGCACTCACCTGGGCTGCCCGACGTCGCTGTACGAGCAGCAGACGAACCGGATCCTGTGCCCGTGCCATCAGTCGCAGTTCTCGGCGACCGAGTGGGGTAAGCCGATCTTCGGTCCCGCCGCCCGCGCGCTGCCGCAGCTGCCCATCACCGTCAACACCGACGGCTACCTGGTCGCCAACGGCGACTTCATCGAGCCGCTCGGTCCGGCCTTCTGGGAGCGTCGTTCATGAGTCCGAGCAAAGTGGTCGCACAGGCCAACGAGATGGACGAGCGGTACCGTGCCGCGGCGTTCGTGAAACGGTCGATCAACAAGGTCTTCCCGACCCACTGGTCGTTCCTGCTGGGTGAGATCGCGCTCTACGCCTTCATCATCCTGATCCTGTCGGGTATCTACCTGACGCTGTTCTTCGATCCGTCGATGAGCGAGGTCGTCTACCACGGCGCCTACCAGCCGCTGCGCGGCGTCACCATGTCGCGGGCGTACGAGACGGCGCTGAACATCTCCTTCGAGGTGCGCGGCGGTCTGTTCGTCCGCCAGGTGCACCACTGGGCGGCGCTGCTGTTCGCGTGCTCGATCATCATCCACCTGTTCCGCATCTTCTTCACCGGCGCGTTCCGCAAGCCGCGTGAGGCGAACTGGGTTATCGGCTCGCTGCTGCTGATCCTGGCGATGTTCGAGGGCTTCTTCGGTTACTCGCTGCCCGACGACCTGCTGTCGGGTACCGGTCTGCGGGCCGCCTTCGGTGGTATCACCATGGGTATTCCGCTGGTCGGCACCTGGATGCACTGGCTGATCTTCGGCGGTGACTTCCCGGGCACGATCATCATCCCGCGTCTGTACATCGCGCACGTGCTGCTCTTCCCGGGCATCATGCTGGCGCTGATCGCGGCGCACGTGGCGATCGTCTGGTACCAGAAGCACACCCAGTTCCCCGGACCGGGCCGCACCGAGAACAACGTGGTCGGTGCCCGCATCGTGCCGGTGTTCGCCGCCGACCAGGGCGCGTTCTTCATGTTCACCCTGGGCGTGCTCGCCGTCATGGGTGGTGTGCTGCAGATCAACCCGATCTGGAACCTGGGTCCCTACAACCCGTCACAGGTCTCGGCCGGTTCGCAGCCCGACTTCTACATGATGTGGACCGACGGTATGGCCCGTCTGATGCCGCCGTGGGAGCTGTATCTGGGCCGCTACACCGTTCCGGCTCCGTTCTGGGTCGCGTTGATCATGGGTCTGGTGTTCGCGGTGCTGATCGCGTACCCGTGGATCGAGAAGCGCCTCACCGGCGACACGGTGCACCACAACATCCTGCAGCGTCCGCGTGACGTGCCGGTGCGCACCGCGATCGGCGCCATGGCCATCGCCTTCTACCTGGTGCTGACCCTGGCCTGTGTCAACGACATCATCGCGCTGAAGTTCGACGTGTCGCTGAACGCGACGACCTGGTTCTTCCGCATCGCCCTGCTCCTCGCGCCGCCGATCGCCTACTTCCTGGCGTACCGGTTGTGCCTGGGCCTGCAGCGCGCCGACCGCACGGTCCTCGAGCACGGCATCGAGACCGGTGTGATCAAGCGCCTGCCGCACGGTGAGTACATCGAGGTGCACCAGCCGCTGGGCCCGGTCGACGCCCACGGCCACCCGATTCCGCTGGAGTACCAGGGCGCGCCGGTGCCGAAGAAGATGAACAAGCTGGGCTGGGCCGGCAAGCCGGGTTCGGGTTCGTTCCTGCGGGCCGATCCGCCCGCCGAGGCCGAGGCACTCACCGCGAGCGAGCACGAGGCCGAGCACAAGCAGCTGGAGGTCCTGGCCACCTACCAGGAGCAGACCAGCGGCAGCGGCGGCAAGCACAGCCACTGAGTTCGCTGTTTCGGAGCCCCGAGTCGATCATTCGGCTCGGGGCTCCGTCGTATGTGCGGCCGTGTCATGTGCGGCTGGTGCCGTGTGGCGACCGCGTTCCTGCGGCGATACGGCCACGGTGCGGGCTCGTCGGCGGCGCGCAATTAGACTCGCGCTCATGATTACCGCGATCGTTCTGATCCACGCCGAGGCGGCCCGGATTCCCGAAACCGCGCAGGCACTGGCCGATCTCGACGGCGTCGCCGAGGTCTACTCGTGCGCGGGAGACGTCGATTTGATCGCGGTGGTGCGGGTGCGCGATCACGAACAGATCGCCGAGGTGGTGACCGGTCGGGTGAACAAGACCGCCGGAGTCTTGCGCACGACGACGCATATCGCCTTCAAGTCGTATTCGAGTGCGGATGTGGAGGCGGGGTTCTCGCTGGGGGAGTGAGTGCCGCGCTCGCGCCTGGTGTCCGGTGAAAACCGGCCGTGAGCTACTACGCGCTGGTACGCGTGAGGTATTCGCTCGCAGCCGATTCCACGCGGGTGGCCGCCTCGGCACGTTCGACCCAGGCGAGCCAGGGACCCGCGCCCAGCCGCGGTTCCCGGTAGCCGTCGCTGGTGCGGACGATGCGGGTCCCGGGTTGGTCGAGCCAGCGGGCGATCACGCCGGTCTCCTCGGGTGGGGCTCCGCGCAGCGGCGGGTGGTCGGGATCGTGCAGATCATCCGTGTCGGTGGGGATGCGCGGCTCCGCTGACGGGTTTGCTGTGATCGTGGTCGGGCGGACCGTCTCGGCGGCGGCGACCAGGCTCTCGACCACCGGCATCGGCGGGATACCGCGTGCGGCGGTTCCGGCGGCGGCGAGGCGCCCGTAGCGGATCACCGCGAACTCCCAGCCGCCGCTGCCGTCGGGGCGGGCCGCGATCAGCTCGGCGATCCGGGCCAGGGCGGCCAGGCGCTGAGTGCGCCGTAGCGCCCGCACCACGGCGCAGGTGCGATCACGCAGCCGCGCGGCGGCCTCGAAATGCTCTGCGGCGACGTACTCGTCGATGCGGGCGGCGATCGCGCGCAAAGGTGCGTCGTCGCGTCCGGTGAACAGATCCCGCACCGCCCGCGGGGCCGCCGCGTACTGTGCGGCCGGCACCCGCTCGCCGAAGATCGCCGCCGGGCACCCGCCCACGGCCGCGGGCGGACAGTCGCCGCCGTGCACCCCGCCGCGGGGGATGCGTGTCGTGCAGGTCCGCAGTCCGCTGTATTCCGCGAGGGTTGCCGCGACCTCGGTGGCGTCGGTGCGGGAATGGAAGGGCCCCAGAGCATCTGCGGTGGGGGTGCGACTCACCGCGAATCGGGGGAAGGGCTCGTCGGTCATGGTCAGCCACCAGGCGCGCTTGGGGAATTTCGAGCGCCGGTTGTAGGGCGGGGTGTGCGCCACCAGCAGGCGCAGCTCGCGCACTCCCGCTTCCAGTCCGTGCGCGCAGCGGACGTGATCGACGCGAGTGGCGAGCATGACCATTTCCCGCATGCGGGTGCGGGTTTCGGAGCCGGTGAAGTAATTGCGCACGCGCCGGCGCAGATTCACCGCCGTCCCTATATAGAGGACCTCCTCCGAGGGTCCCCGGAACAGATACACCCCCGGTGCGGCGGGCAGATCGGCGGCGAGGATGCGCTTGGAGCGCTGGCGGCGCGTGACCTCGGGCAGATAGTCCATCAATTCGGGCAGGGTCTGGACCCCGAGATTGCCCACCCGTTCGAACAGCGCGTGCAGGACGTCGACGGTGGCGCGCGCGTCGTCGAGGGCGCGGTGGGTGGGCCGGGTGGAGGCGCCGAGGAGCTGAGCCAGCGCCGAGAGCCGCACCGTCGGCGCCTCGTCCCGATCGAGAATGCGCCGCGCCAGCTGAACCGTGCACAGCACCTGAAAGGCCGGCCATGCGGTCTCGCAGCGCTGGGCCGCCGCCTTCAGGAAGGACATGTCGAAGCGCGCGTTGTGGGCGACGAGCACTGCGCCCGACGCGAATTCGAGAAATCCGGGGAGCACGGCCTCGATTCGCGGGGCCTCCAGGACCATCGCGGTGGTGATGCCGGTGACCTGCACGATCTGCGGCGGAATCGCGCAGCCGGGATCGACCAGCGTCGCGAATTCGCCGAGTACTTCGCCGGCGCGCACCTTCACCGCACCTATTTCGGTGATGGCGTCCCCGTCGGGCCGGGTCCCGGTGGTCTCGAGGTCCACCACGACGAAGGTGACGTCTCGCAGTGCGATCTCGGGCTCGTCACCGCCGTGACCGGGAAGTTCGAGGGCCAGCTGGGCCGGTCGCGGGACGGGGGAGGGCACGGCGAGCAGCGTAGGCGCAGGGTCCGACAGGATCGTTCCGGATGTCGGCGGGCAGCCGGACCGGCGCGAGATCTGCGCTCTGCGAGGTTCGGATTGCACGAGTATGCCGAAAAGTGATCAGGGTCACGGTAATTCGGTACGGCTATGAATTAGCGGCGAACGAGCGAGGTCTGCGACGGCGACGGCGAAGCCGGGCTTGACTGTGCGGTGCCGGTTCTCAAACGTGCGGACTGTTCGGTTGGTTTCCGGCCGACATGCTCTCGGTTACTTGCGGTTTCCCGCCGGAGCGCCTCTCGGCTCCGGTGGTGGCTCGCCTGATCCTGGGGCGGGACGCACCTGGGTAAACGCATCCGGCGACCGGCGTCGTTATCGTTTCGTGATCACTGTGAGCTATCTCGCATGCTGTCGAGCGGGGGCCTTTACCTGAACCCGAGACGACGCGTCCGGGCTTTACAACGCACCGTTATGCCCTCGTAATCTTTTCGAGACCTCACGGAGTCCGACGCACCACCGGGTGCGGCGTCGTGGGGCAGATGAGGAGTACCGCATCATGGCGATCAAGCGACAGGTTCAGGGGCTGCCTCGTACCGCCCGCCGGGCCGTTGCGGCCGGAGCCGTTGGCGCAGCAACCCTCAGCGCTCTGCTGCTCCCGGCGACCACCGCCGCGGCCGCGCCGGTCACCGTACCGGGCGTCGGCACCTTCGATGTTCCCGATCAGGTCCTGGGCGCCGTTCCGCAGGGCGCCGTCCCGCCGGGCATTCAGATTCCGGGGATCGCTCCCGCGCCGTTCGCGCCGCAGCAGACCGTCGGTCAGCGCGCGGCCGATGCCGCCCTGTCCAAGGTCGGCGCCCCCTACTCGTACGGTGCCGCCGGCCCGAACGCCTTCGACTGCTCGGGCCTGGTGAAGTGGTCCTACGAGCAGGCCGGGCGCGAACTGCCGCGTACGAGCTACGAACAGCTCGAGGAGGGTGCCCCCGTCTCGCTGGACGCGCTGCAGCCCGGTGACGTGGTGTCCTTCTACGGCGGCAGCCACTCCGCGCTCTATGTCGGCGACGGCAACGTGGTGCACGCCTCGACCGCCGGTGAGCCGGTAAAGGTCGCCCCGATCTCCTCGATGCCGGTCGCGGGCGCTCGCCGCTACTGATTCGACCCACCCGGATCGGCGCATTCCGCACAGTTCGGACCGCCGATCCGGGCATTCGGGCTATACGGCGTGATCGTTTCGTGCCCTGCTGGACATGGACGGTCGCCGTTCCGTAACCTTATCGAGACCTTCGTGGTTTCCAGCTCGGGACGAGAGAACGGGGCACGGCAGGCCGTGACAGCGCACAAGGGCAACGCGCAACGCAACAACAGAACCAGACGCCTGGTCGGCGGCTCACTGGCAGTGGGCGCGCTCATGTTCGGAGCGTCTTCCGGTGGTCTGGCGACGGCCGATCCGGCTCCGGCGGAACAACCGGCCACCGCCGGTGACGCGGTGCAGCGGCTCATCGAGTTGTCGCATCAGTCCGAGCAGCTCAACCAGCAGGCGCTGGCCGCGCAGGGCGATCTGGAAGCCAAACAGGGCGTGGCCCGCGACGCCGATGCCAAACTCGCGACCGCGACCCAGGCCCTCGATGCCGCCAAGGCCGAGGTGCGCAAATATCAACCGGCCGTGGACCGGACCGCGATCGCCGCCTATCAGGGCGCCCGGACCAACCGGCTGTTCTCGGTGCTGGTCTCCGATTCCCCGCAGCAGTTGCTCGACCAGATGTCGACGCTGGATGTGCTGTCCACGCAGACCGCCGATCAGCTGACGCAATTCTCCAAGGCCACCGATTCGGCCACCGCCGCTGAAACCGCCGCCAAATCCGCCTCCGACGCCGCGCAGGCCGCCGCGCAGAAGGCCGACCAGGTGCGCGCGGACCTCGAACACAAGCGCGCCGATCTGCAGGGCGCGATGGCTCAGGTCATCCAGGCCTGGGGTGCGCTCTCGGCCGGGGAGAAATCCACCCTCGCCGGATCGCTGTTCCCGCCCGGTTTCGACCGCGACACCCTGCTGCGCGGCCTGGTCCCGGGCAGCGGTACCAGCGCGCTGGCCGCGGGATTGACCCGCGTCGGCGATCCGTACGTCTGGGGTGCGACCGGCCCCGATCAGTTCGACTGCTCCGGCCTGGTGCAGTGGGCTTTCCATCACGTGGGTATCGATCTGCCGCGCACCAGCCAGGCGCAGGCCACCGTCGGCACGCCGGTGTCGCGGGACTCGTTGCAGCCCGGCGACGTGGTGTTCTTCTATTCGGACGCCTCGCACGTCGGCATCTACGCCGGAAATGGCATGATCCTGCACGCCTCCACTTTCGGTGTGCCGGTCGCGGTGGCGCCGATGGGCAACACCCCCTTCCATTCCGCGCGCCGATACTGGATCGGAATGCCGTAAACACTGCGAGAATCTGGCGGCGAGTCATCACACCGACGTGAGGATCGTGTCGTATGAGCGGATTGTTGCGGGTCCGGACATGGCTGGCGCATCGTGGGCGCTTCGAATTCGTCGCCACCCTCGCCGTGGTGGTGGCGCTGACCGCGGCCGGCGGCGCCCTACTGCTGCTGCCGAAGACAGGCCTGCACACCGTGCCCGCCGCCGCGGAAACCGATTCCGCGCCCTCGCACGCCGATCCGCAGCTGCCCGAGTTGCGGCGCATCATGAGTTCGTACGGACCCGTTGTCGCGCAACACGTTTCGGGTGACGACGGCAAGTTGTCGGTTGTGCTGGGGCATCCGTACCAGCGCGGCGACGTCGACCAGCTCGCCCGCGAGGCCGGCCCGGCGGTCACGGCGGTCTCCCAGGTGTGGGGTACCGACTGGGCCCACGAAGCCGTGGTGGCCGTCGCGTCGAGCAGTTCCGAATTCGCGGCGCTGACCCACGCCACCGGTCCGGTGTCCGACCAGGTCGCGGCGGCCTCGGTGTCGGATCCGTTCGTACCCGGCACCCAGCCCACCGGTCAGCGGATCGTTTTCTCGCCCGATGCCGGGCGCCGGCTCGGCCCGGACGGTCTGCGCGAAACCCTGCGCCACGAACTCACCCACGTCGCCGCCCGGGCCGGGACCGTCGACGGTTCCCCGCAGTGGGTGCTGGAAGGGTTCGCCGAGTACTGCGGCCACCGCGGAGATCAGCAGCGTTTCGCGCAGCTCGCGCCGACCGTCACCACCCGCGCCCGCTCCGGTGAGCTGCCCGCGGACCTGCCGTCCGATACCGCGTTCACGCCGAGCCCCGGCGCCGATGCCGCCCTGGCCTACGAACAGGCCTGGTCGGCCAACGCGTTCGTCGCCGACCGATTCGGAGAGCCGAAACTCGTGGCGCTCTACCACCGGCTCGCCACCGGCCCCCAGGACCAGGCCGCGCTGGATCGCGGCCTGCGGGAGACACTCGGCCTGGGCCGAACCGAATTCGTCTCCGCCTGGCGCGACTGGATCAAGGCCCGCGTGGCCGCCTAGGAGCCCGGACGCGGCGGCCACACCCGTTGCGCCGGACGTGGCGGCCACACCCATAGACTCGCCCCCATGGGCCGCACGCTGTTGATCACCAACGACTTTCCGCCCCGGCCGGGCGGCATCCAGTCGTATGTTCATTCGCTCGCGCTGCGGATGCCGCCGGAGGACCTCGTGGTCTACGCGCCCCGCTGGCGCGGCGACTCCCATCTGCGGTTCGATGCCCAGCAGCCGTTCCGGGTGGTGCGCCACCCGACCACCCTGATGCTGCCGACCCCGCTGGTGCTGCGCCGCGCCGCCACGCTGCTGCGTGACGAACGATGCGATACCGTCTGGTTCGGTGCGGCCGCGCCACTGGCCCTGATGTCGCCGGCGCTGCGCCGTTTCGGCGCGGATCGGATCCTCGCCAGCACCCACGGCCACGAGGTGGGCTGGTCCATGCTGCCGGGCGCCCGGCAGGTGCTGCGGGTGATCGGTGACCACACCGATGTCGTCACCTACGTCAGCAAATACACGCGCCGCCGCTTCGCCGCGGCCTTCGGCGCCCAGGCTGCCCTGGAATATCTGCCGCCGGGGGTGGACAGCACCGTCTTCCGTCCCGACCCCGCCGCGCGGGCGGAACTGCGCGCCCGGTACGGCCTGGGCGAGCGGCCCACGGTGCTGTGCCTGTCGCGGCTGGTCCCGCGCAAGGGCCAGGACATGCTGATTCTGGCGATGCGCGAGATCCGCCGCCGCATCGACGGCGCGGTGCTGGTCATCGCGGGCGGTGGCCCGTACGAGGAGAAGTTGCGCGCGCTGGTGCGCGCGCTGGACCTGGAGTCGGACGTGGTGTTCACCGGTCGCGTCCCCGCCGCCGAACTGGCCGCCCACCACACCCTCGCCGACGTCTTCGCGATGCCCTCGCGCACCCGCGGCGCCGGGCTCGACGTGGAAGGCCTCGGCATCGTCTATCTGGAGGCATCGGCCACCGGCGTGCCCGTGGTCGCCGGAAACTCCGGCGGCGCACCGGAAACCGTTCTCGAGGGCCGCACCGGCACGGTGGTCGACGGGCGCGACGAACGAGCCGTGGCCGCCGCCGTCGTCGACATCCTGTCCGATCGCGACGCCGCGGCGCGGATGGGCGCCGCCGGTCGCGAATGGGTCGCCGACCAGTGGCGCTGGGACGTTCTGGGCGGCCGGTTGCGCGGTCTGCTCGATCCCGGCGCGCATTCCGGTGTCCTGGGATCCGACGGCTCCGTCCGGTGAGCCGGCCGGCGCCCCGGCCGCGCGTGACGGCAGGTCGCGCGGGCTCGGCACTGCGTTACCGCCTCCGGGCTCCGACCCAGTAGGCTCGGGCTTCATGAGCGAGCGCAGCAGCGAGCCACAGCCGTGAGCAGCATCCAGGTGGCCGACCAGACCTTCGTCGCCGCGCCCGGCGCCGCGGTCGCCGAGGTCCTGGCCGATCGGTCGCGATGGCACCGCTGGTGGCCCGACCTCACCCTCGAGGTGCGAGAAGACCGGGGTGACAAGGGAATTCGTTGGTCGGTAAGCGGGCCGCTGACCGGCACCATGGAGGTCTGGCTGGAGCCGTCGCTGGACGGGGTGATCCTGCACTAC
Organism: Nocardia sp. 852002-20019_SCH5090214; assembly: GCF_001665865.1. Taxonomy (NCBI): domain Bacteria; kingdom Bacillati; phylum Actinomycetota; class Actinomycetes; order Mycobacteriales; family Nocardiaceae; genus Nocardia; species Nocardia sp. 852002-20019_SCH5090214. The sequence continues at coordinate 19,559 of NZ_LZMK01000102.1, forward strand.
TTCATGCATGCCGAACCGCCGGGCGCGGCCGCACTCTCGCCCCGAACCCTGATGGCCGCCAACCGTTCCCGGCGGGTCGCCGGCAAGAAGATGTCGTTCGAGGTGAAATCGCGGCTGGAGGCCGGCCGTCCGGCCGGTGTGGCGCCGTCACGCTAGGTCGAAAGGAAACGCTGTCAGTCATGGCCGACCGGACCCAGAGGTCGATCACCATCGATGCCCCCTCGGATCGGGTGATGGCCGTCATCGCCGATCTACCGTCGTATCCCGAATGGGTATCGGCGGCACGATCGGTGGACGTACTGGAGACCTTCCCCGACGGACGGGCCCGCACGGCGAAATTCGTGCTGGACGCCGGCGTCGTCAAGGACACCTACGTGCTGTCCTACACCTGGCGGGCCGACGGACGGGCGGTGAGCTGGCAACTGGTCAGCGGCGACCTGCAGAAGGCGCAGGACGGTACCTACGAGCTCATCGAGCAGCCCGACGGCACCACCCAGGTGGTGTACGAGCTGACCGTGGACCTCACCATCCCGATGATCGGGATGTTCAAACGCAAGGCCGAGAAGGTGATCACCGATACGGCCCTCAAAGAACTCAAGAAACGGGTCGAAGGCTGACCCGGCCTCCGCAGCGCGGTCGTGGTGCCGTCACGACCCGTCTCGAACTGTTCATCGGCAAGGGCGGAGTCGGTAAGACCACGCTCGCCTGCGCAGCGGCCATCGCCGCGGTGCAGGCCGGACAGCGCGTGCTGGTCGCCTCGGTCGACCAGGCTCATTCGCTCGGCGACGCACTGGGTTTCCGCTTCGCGCACGATCCCGGCACGGTTGCCGGGGTGGTGACCGTCGCCCCCGGATTCGACGTCATCGAGATCGATTCGCTTGCGCTGCTGGAGGATCGGTTCCGCGACGTCGCGCGGATGCTGTCCGGCGCCGGCCACGATCACGGCATCGACCTCGCCGCACTCGATCCCGCCGAACTCACCGGACTGCCGGGCGTGCAGGAACTACTGGCGTTGACCGAGATCGCCCAGTTCGCGGGTGAGGACGACTGGGATCTGATCATCGTGGACTGCCCGCCCTCGGCGGATATGTTGCGCATCGTCACCGCACCCGACACCCTGCTCGGCTACCTCGAGCGAATCTGGCCCACCCATGCCCGGGTGCTGAGTGCGACCGGTACGGATATGCGGCGCGCGGTGCTGGCGGCGACGGTGGAGCGGATCGCGGCCGCGGTCACGGCGATTCGGGATCTGCTCGCCGATTCGCACCGCACCGGGGCGCGGCTGATCACCGGCGCCGAACGGGTCGCGCTGGCCGAATCCGCGCGGGTGCGTTCGGCGGCCGCGCTTCTGGGTATACGCCTGGACGCGGTGGTGGTGAACAAAGTGCTGCCGCCGGTGCCGCCGGCCGACGGTGGCGCGCACCCCGCGGTGCAGTGGTACCTGCAGCGGCGCGCGGAACAACTCGACGTGATCGCGGACCTGCGCCGCCGGATGCCCGACGTGCCCGTGGTGATCGCCCATCACAGCGGCCCGGAACCGGTCGGACCGCGGGCGTTGTCGGCGCTGGCGCAGGCATTGCCCGTTCGTGGCAACCCGCCGACTGCCGAGCCAGACCCTATGCTGGGCGACACGACGCCGGAGCCGGGCACCGCCGCAGGGGAGCCGGAGGTGCGGTGGGAGTCGGGCACCGGGCTGGATTCGGTATTCACGCTGCGGATGCGCCTGCCGGTGGTCGACCCGGGCACGCTGCGACTCGGACGAGTGGAGGACGATGTGATCGTGGGAGCGGACGGGGTCCGGCGGCGGCTACGACTGGCGCCGGTATTGCGGCGGTGCACGGTCGACAGCGCCGAACTCGACGGTGAGCAGCTCATCGTGCGTTTCCGGCCCGACCCGGGGGTCTGGCCGCAATGACCCACGCCCACGAGGACAGTTTCGGCGAATTCGCCCAGGAACTGCGCGCCCTCGCCGAAACCTTGCTCGAACGAGTCGAACCCGCCCTGCGCCGCGCGGCCGCCGACGGCCGCGAATGGGACAGCTGCAGCTGGTGTCCCGTCTGCGCGACCGCGGCGCTGGTTCGCGGCGAACACCACGAGCTCGTCGCCGCGGTCGCCGACCACGGCACCGCGATCGTGACCGTGCTGCGCGAGGCGCTGGCCGGAGTGCCGGTCGAACCGCTGCTCCCGGACGACCTTCCGGACGCCGACGACGAATCCGGCGAATACGATTCCGTGGCAACGGAAGTCGGCGCCGATCCGAGTTCGGAGCGAACGGAGCACGACGGGTGGATCGCGGGCGGGGCGGCCGGCGATGTGTCGGACCGCGGTGCCGAGGTGCGCGGCAGTGGGACCCAAGCCGAAACACGCGGCAGTGATCCCAGGGCCGAAGCGCGCGGTAGTGGTCCCGGTGCCGAAGCGCGTGGCAGTGCTCCCGGTGCCGACCGCCGCGCGAAGGGTGTCCGACGGGATGCGGACGCGCCCGGACACGACCGCGGCGGCGCTACGGAGAAGGCTCCGGGAGCGAAGCCGGCGGCCGACGATCAGGGGAGCAAGGCGCGCCGCGGTGGCCGGCGCGCGGCCGAACGTGCTGGGCGGGGGCGGGATTCGGTCGAGCGACCCGGATACGTTCCCATCCCGGTGCGGATCAAGAAATGACCAGCAGGGTCGGAAGAGAGGCTCCGCTCACCGTCGGTATCGATGTCGGCGGGACGAATATCCGGGCGTCGGTCGTCGACGGGGACGGGGAGGTTCTCGACACCGTCCAGGCGCCGACGCCGCATTCCGCGCACGCACTCGAGGACGGCCTCGACCGCGCGGTCCGGGAACTGTGTGCGCGCCACGACATCGGTGCGGTCGGGCTGGCGGTCGCCGGATTCGTCGACGAATCCCGCTCCTCGGTGCGTTTCGCGCCGCATCTGCCGTGGGAGGACACCGCGGTCGCCGACCGGCTCGGACGCCGGCTCGGGTTGCCGGTGATCCTCGAACACGATGCCAACGCGGCGATGTGGGCCGAATACCGGTTCGGCGCGGCCGCGGGCGCGCACAACGGCGTACTGGTCGCCATCGGCACCGGCATCGGCGCGGCGCTGCTGGTGGAGGGGCGGCTGTATCGCGGAAGTTACGGTGTCGCACCGGAATTGGGCCATCTGCAGGTGGTGCCGCACGGCCGGATCTGCCCGTGCGGCAAACGCGGCTGCTGGGAGCGCTACTGCAGCGGTACCGCTCTGGTCGACACCGCGATCGAAATGCTGGCCACCGATCCGATGCCCTCCACGATCCTGGCACGCGAGGTGGTCGGCGATCCGGGATCGCTGACCGGGCGCCGGGTCGCGGGCGCGGCCCACGACGGTGATCCGGTGGCGCTGCACGTGATGGCCGATTTCGCCCGCTGGCTCGGGCTGGGACTGGCCTTCGTCAGCGACATCTTCGATCCCGACCTGATCGTCATCGCGGGTGGCGTCAGCTCCTCGGCGCCGCTGTTCCTCGACGACGCGCGCGAGCATTACGCCGCCGCCATCACCGGCGGCCGTCATCGCCCGCTGGCTCGCATCCGCACCACGCAACTGGGTGAGGCGGCGGGGATGGTCGGCGCGGCCGAACTCGCGCGCACGGCGCTCGAGACCGGGGCGGCCGAAGGGCGTTCGCGGACAACCGGCAGCGGTGTCGATTCGGCGGCCGTGAGCCGACCTCGCTCCGCCGCAGGCCGGGAATAGTCTTCCTCCTCCCCGCCGATGCCGCGCGACGGGAAGCGGATCGGCTTCTCGCGCCGGGGCGTCGAACGGGCGGCCGGGGCGCACGAGGTAGGGAGCAAACGATCCGGGGCGTCGTACATCTCGCCGATTCGCTCGACGCCCGGTCGGTTTTCGCGCATGTAAGCACCTCATGTGTACCCGATTTCACCGATGTGATTGCGGGCATGTGAAATACCTCGTGTGGGGTTGGTCGCAGCAGGTCGGCGACGGTAGAGTCGGTGCCGACGGAGGTGCCTGCGACGAGGCCGGTCCCGTTCGACAATCACAGGGGAAAGGACGCAATGTTCTACTGGCTGCTCAAATTCGTGCTGGTCGGGCCCTTCATGCACATCTACAACCGGCCGAAGGTCGAGGGCGTGGAGAATATTCCCGCCGACGGAGCAGTCATCCTCGCCGGCAATCATCTGTCGTTCACCGACTGGTTGTTCACCCCGTTGCTGAGCCCGCGTCGCATCACCTATCTGGCCAAGGCCGAATACTTCACCACGCCCGGACTCAAGGGCCGGCTGCAGAAGTTCTTCTTCTCCGGCACCGGCCAGTATCCGATCGACCGCAGCGGCGCCAGCGCCGCCGAGGATGCGCTCAACACCGCTCGCAAACTGCTGAGCGAGGGCCGCATGGTGGGCCTGTACCCGGAAGGCACCCGCTCGCCCGACGGCCGCCTGTACAAGGGCAAGACCGGTGTGGCACGCCTCGCCCTGGAGACCGGTGTGCCGGTGATCCCGGTGGCGCTGATCGGGACCGACGAGGTGTGCCCTCCCGGCCCGTTCCGGTGGCGCCGCCGCCGCGTCACCGTGAAATTCGGTGCGCCGATCGACTTCTCCCGCTACGAGGGAATGGGCGGTAACCGCTTCGTCGAGCGGGCCGTCACCGACGAGATCATGTACGAGCTGATGCGGATGTCGGGTCAGGAGTACGTCGACGTCTACGCCGCCAGCCTGAAGAAGGGCGTGCCCTCCGGCAGCCGCCCCGAGGCAGAACGGATCCCGGAGACCCTCGCGAGCTGACTTTCGCCGTTACGTTCTCGGCCCCCGGACAACCGTCCGGGGGCCGAGTCGTATCGGCAGCGCGGCGCCCGCCGCCTACCGCCGATCGATACCGGTGATCGCGCCGCTGCGCCGGAACGCCTCGATGGCCTCGTACTTGGCGAGATTGTGCCGGGCGTCGGCCAGCGCGTCGTGCGCGTCGGCCGGCACCGGCGGCAACTCCGGCCGGCCGTGGTGATCCCAGTGCTGGCGCAGCTCGTTGGTGTAGCGCGGCAGGGCCGTCGGCAGATCCACCATCGACCCCCACAACTGGCAGAACGCCACATGGTCGTAGGCCCCCACCCACGCCCACAATTCCGGACGCACGGTCGGTCGCGGTACCAGGAATTGATAGAGGTCGTCGCGAATGCGCTGCCGGCTGCGCCACAGCGGCGAGGAGGGGGAGGGAAGTTTCGGCAATACATTGCGCCGTACCCACTGCCCGGCTCGCTCGGGGTCGAATTCCGTTGACACCGCGTAATATTCCCGACCGTCCTCGCAGACCACGCCGATCGAAATCAGATCGATCGTCACTCCGTCCTCGATGAATTCGCAGTCATAAAAATATTTCACGCGGTCGTGCCCTTTCCGATTCGGCGTACACCGGCGCTCGCGGTGATATCTCGGCCGAACCGCCCGACCCGGCCCGGCTCGAGGTTACGGCCCCGCCCGCGCGGACGTAATCATCGCCCCCTACCCTCCGGGTTACCCCGGGATTGCGGAAGGTCCGTATTCTGATCTGGTGAACTGGACCGTCGACGTACCGATCGATCGCTTGCCGGAACTGCCACCGTTGCCTGCCGAGCTCCGTCGGCGACTCGACGCCGCACTCGCCCGCCCCGCCCTGCAGCAGCCGTCGTGGGATCCCGAGCAGGCCGCCACCATGCGCACCGTCCTCGAGAGTGTGCCGCCGCTGTGCGTGCCCGCCGAGGTCGAGGAGTTGCGCCTGCGCCTGGCCGAGGTGGCCCGCGGCGAAGCCTTCCTGATGCAGGGTGGCGACTGCGCGGAAACCTTCGCCGACAACACCGAGCCGCATATCCGCGGAAACATCCGCACCCTGCTGCAGATGGCGGTGGTGCTGACCTACGGCGCGAGCCTGCCGGTGGTGAAGGTGGCCCGGATCGCGGGCCAGTACGCCAAACCCCGCTCGGCCGACGTCGACGCACTCGGCCTCAAGTCCTATCGCGGCGACATGGTCAACGCGCTGGTCGCCGACGCGGCCCAGCGCGAGCACGACCCCTCGCGGCTGGTGCGCGCCTACGCCAACGCCAGCGCGGCGATGAACCTGGTGCGCGCGCTCACCGGCGCCGGGATGGCCGATCTGCACAAGGTGCACGACTGGAACCGCGATTTCGTCGCGCAGTCGCCGGCGGGTGCCCGCTACGAGCAGATGGCCTCCGAGATCGACCGCGGCCTGGCGTTCATGAACGCCTGCCGGGTGCAGGATCCCAGCCTGCAGTCGGCCAAGATCTACTGCAGCCACGAGGCGCTGGTCCTCGACTACGAGCGAGCGATGCTGCGGCTGTCCCACAACGCCGCCGGCGATCCGGTGCTCTACGACCTGTCCGCGCATTTCCTGTGGATCGGTGAGCGCACCCGGCAGCTCGACGGCGCCCATATCGCCTTCGCCGAACTGCTGGCCAACCCGATCGGCATCAAGATCGGCCCGACCACCACGCCGGATCAGGCGGTGGAATACGTCGAGCGGCTCGATCCCACGAACGAGCCGGGCCGGCTCACCCTGGTCGCGCGGATGAGCAACACCAAGGTCCGCGACGTGCTGCCGCCCATCATCGAGAAGGTGCAGGCCACCGGCCATCAGGTGATCTGGCAGTGCGATCCCATGCACGGCAACACCCACGAATCCTCCACCGGCTACAAGACCCGCCACTTCGATCGCATCGTCGACGAAGTGCAGGGCTTCTTCGAGGTGCACCACGCGCTGGGCACCCATCCGGGCGGCCTGCACATCGAGCTCACCGGCGAGAACGTCACCGAATGCCTCGGCGGCGCCCAGGACATCTCGGATCTGGATCTGGAGGACCGCTACGAGACGGCCTGCGACCCGCGTCTCAATACCCAGCAGTCCTTGGAATTGGCATTCCTGGTCGCCGAGATGCTGCGGTGACGGATCGGCCGTAGTGGACGTCGTATTTCGCAATGACGAGGGCCCCTCGCGCGGTGACGGCCGCCCGCGCGGGGAAGGTCCGGCCAGCGCGCAGAGCGCGCTCCGGATCGGCAACGCCGATCGCACCATCCTGCGGTTGCTGCGCGATCGCGACCGCGACGGGATTCCGTCGGAGGTCGTGCTGCGCGACGGCAGCCGCCTGCTGATCTTCAACATCTGCTGGGGCTACGAGATCTCCTGGGAGTTCGACGTGTCCCACGGCTACGCGCCTGCCGCTGCCGCCGCGCAGATCACCACCAACATCAGCCCGAGTATCGGCGGGGTGCCGGTGGAGGTTTTCACCACCGCGGCGGTGGTGGCGATCAACGATCCGGAGACCGGTGATCCGTTGCTGGCGGTCGGCTGACACCGCCTGCCGGGAAATCACGCGGTCGTGACATGATCCGCAAAAGTTAGCTGTCCAGTTGCTGAACGCTCGAACCTGCACTAGGTTTCCAGGCGTGACACTGCAGCGGCAATGGGCTGTGCGGGAAATGTGCTGAGAGGATCGCTATGCAGAGCGCATCGGTAGCCAGGGGATTGCAAACTGCGAGCAGGCCGATCGCCGCCCTCGCCGAACATGTGCTCGAGATCGACGGTGTCCCGGTGACGATCGTGATCGAACGCCCGGAGGTCGACCGCGCCGGAATCGCGTGGCGCTGCCGGGTTCGGGTGGTGCGCGGCAACGGCCGGCTCGAACATTCCCAGGTGGTGGGCGCCAGTGCCAGCGCGGTGCTGCAGCAGGCGCTCGACCTGGCCAGTCGGCGGCTGGGCATCAGCGAGGCCGAACTGCTCGGCGGCGCGGATGTGGGTGGCGTGCTCGGCTGATCTCGGATCAGAACGGCAGGACGGTGAGGGTGACCGTGGATCCGGGCGCCACATTCGAACCGCCGAACGGTGACTGCACGCGGACCGTCCCGCGGTCGCCGCTGAACACCTGGTTCAGCACGACCTTGAGGCCCATCCCCTCGAGTTCGGAGCGGGCCACGGCGGCGTTCTTGCCGGTGACATCGGGAACCTGGATGGCGTCGGAGACGATCAGCGTCACCGTGGCGCCGGAGAGCACCTGGGTGCCGGCGGCCGGATCGGTGCCCGCGACCTGACCCGACTTGATCCTCGCGTCGAAGTCGGTGCGGGTGTCACCGACGGAGAGTCCGGCGTTCTGCAGCGCCGCCTTCGCCTCCTCGACGGTCTTGCCGCGCACATCGGGCAGCTTCACCGGCTGCGAACCCTTACTGCGGTAGACCTTCACCTGCGCGCCGGTCGGCAGAACCGTGCCGGGGGCCGGATCCAGTTGCGCCACCGACCCTTTCGGGGCGGTGCTGGGTTTCTCGCCGCCGTCGACGGGGGTGAGCCCGGCATCGCGGATGAGCTGGTTCACCGTCTTCGTGTCCTGGCCGGGCTGAAACTGCGGCACGTGCGGCTGTCCGCTGGACACCAGGACGGCGACCGTCGACCCCTTCAGCACCTTCGCCCCGGCGGAGGGATCGGTGCCGACCACCCCGCCGACCGGAATGATGTCGGAGGCCTTGTCGCGCACGGTCGTCCCGAATCCGGCGTCCTTCAACTTCGCGGTCGCCTGTTCGGTGGTCATCCCGGCGATCGCCGGCACCGACGAATAACGGCCGACGCCCAGCCACCAGCCGCCGATGCCCAGCAGCAGCGCGAGCACCACCACCACGGCCGCCCAGATGAGCACCCGGCGCCGGGATCTGCCGCGATCGGGTACGAATTCCGGCCGATGTGGCGGGGCCGGTGGCTGGTGCGGACGCTCCGGTTCGGGCTCGGGCATCGGATGGGCCGCGGTCATTACCCGGGTGCGCCCCGGCTCGGACGCGAGCCGGGTCGTCGCCTCGGTGACCGGCTGCGGGGAGTGGGCCGGTCCGGGGGCCGCGGCCGGGGTCTGCACGACGCGGTATCGCGCGGACAGGTGTTCGGCCGATTCCCGGGGGGCCGGTACCCGGTAGTCGGGCAGGTGCAGCACGGTGGCGATGCGATTCAGTTCGGCGGCCATCTCGGTGGCATCGGCGAAGCGATGCGCGGGTTCGCGGGCGGTGGCGTGCGCGACCAGATCGTCGAATTCCGGCGGCACGCCCTCGATGAACCGGCTCGGGCTCGGCACGTCCTTCTCGACCCGCTGATACGCGATCGACAGCGAGGTGTCGCCGGTGAACGGCGCACGGCCGGTGAGCATTTCGAAGATCAGGATGCCGAAGGAGTACACGTCGCTGCGGGCGTCGGCGTTCCCGGCGGTGACCTGTTCCGGCGACAGGTACGCCGCGGTGCCGAGGATGACGCTGGCCGAGGTCATATTCGAGCCGGCCACCGCCCGCACCAGGCCGAAGTCGGCGATCTTCACCTCACCGGCATCGGAGATGAGCACGTTCTCCGGTTTGACGTCGCGGTGCACGAGTCCCGCGGCATGCGCGACCCCGATCGCGCGCAGCACCGGCTCGGCGACCGCGCGCACCGCGTGCGGCGGCATCGGGCCGCGTTCGCGCAGCAGTTCGCGCAGGGTGCCGCCCTCGACGAGCTCCATGATGAGGAACGGATACTCCCCGTCGATGCCCTGGTCGTAGACCGCCACGAGCGAGGGGTGCTTGAGCTTGGCCACCGAGCGGGCTTCGAATTCGAAGCGGGTCAGGAACTGCGGGTCGCCGGCGAACTTCGGGTCCATCACCTTGATCGCCACGGGCCGGTCCAGCCGGGTGTCGACTCCCCGGAACACCATCGACATCCCACCGCGCGCGATCGGCGCGTCGATGCGGTAGCGCCCGTCCAGCATCTGGCCGATCAACTGCTGTCCTCCGAATTTCACCTAGCGGTTGCCGCCCCCGTGACGGCACCCCCGATCGTATAGGCGTGCGCCGTCACGGTCGCTGATGACGTGCTAACGCCCACGTCGAAACCGGGCGTACGCCGTATCCGGATGCCGACGGACTACCGTTGTGCGGGTGAGTGCATTTCCTTGCAGCGATGATGTCGTTCCCGAATCGGTAACCCTGCTCCCGTTGCCGGATGTGGCCGAACAACTCGGTATCGCGGTGACCAGAGTGCATCAGATGCTGCGCGATCATCAATTGATCGCGATCCGCCGCGGCGGTATCGCCGGTATCCCGAAAGATTTCTTCGATTCCTCGGGCGCGGTCGTCAAGCCCCTGACCGGCCTCATCACGGTGATGCGGGATGCGAAATATACGAACGAGGAAATCCTCGAGTGGATCTACGCCGAGGACGACACCCTGCCCGGCCGCCCGATCGACGCCATCCACGGGCCGCTCGCCCGCGAGGTCGTCCGCCGGGCCGCGGCCGAACCGTTCTGAGGCGAGCGTTCGGTCCCGGATCGGGAGCGCGCCCGCTCAACGCTGCGAGTGCCGCGCGAGACAGTCGGCGGTGGCGCCGCGCTGGGGCGGTCGGCGTCGGGCAGTTCGACCGCGGTGACGCCGGTGGCGGCCCTGGTCGCGGCCTGCAGGCCGTCGTCGGTGTGCCGCGCGGTGGTCGCTTCGGACGGGTCGAGGGCGATGGCGGGGCAGAGGTCCGTCGGTGACGGTGAGTTCGGTGTCAGGCGCGGGGCGCGTTCGGCCGTGCCGTACCGAACGCGCGGGGGACCGCGGTGTGAGAAACGTGGGGGAGCGGGGCGCGCAGCGGCGAGGACGGATTCGCCGGGCGGCGCAATCCGGAACCCAATTCGGTGACCGCGACCCGGAGCCGCCGTGCGGTGGGAACCGTTGCGCGGCGGTCGAATACGGCGTAATCGTGGCGCTCGATCTCGTCGAGGATTCCCCCGTACAGCACGGCCGCGGTGCGAATGGCGGGGCGTACCCGCGGCCGGAGCAGATCGATGCCCGGCGCGGCGGTGCGATAGACCGCGCGGTTCGTCGCGATCAGATGTGCCAAGGCGCGGCGGACCCGCGGATCGGTCCGGCCGGTACGCCGGCAATGAGCGAGCAGATCGGCGTCGATGCCGAAGGCCGCAAGTTCGTCGCCCGGCAGGTAGATGCGCCCGCGATCGAGATCTTCGGCGACATCCCGCAGAAAGTTGGTGAGCTGGAACGCCTCACCCAGCGCGGCGGCCGCCGGTTCGGCCTCGGCCACCGGCACCACCGTACCGAGGATCGGGAGTAGTTGCAGTCCGATCGCCGCGGCCGAACCGCGCATGTACTCTCGCAATTCGCCCATATCCGCATACCGGTTCCGGAACAGCGGGCTACCCGGCACATCCATCCGCATGGCATCGAGGAACACCCGGAAGTGGTCGGGCGCAATGCTATACCGGGCGACGGTGTCGACGAGGGCGGCGAGTACCGGGGCGTCGATCGCTACGCTTTCCGCGAGCGGGGTCTCGGCCTCCGTTGTGCCGGCAGCGGTCCACCACATCTCGGCGAGGAGCCCCGCATCCTTCAGTGCGGTACGGAGTTGCGTGTCGATTCGGTCCAGCCGCAATGCCGCCGCGAGGTCGGCGTTTCCGGAATCGGGCGCGGCCTGACTGCTCGTGCGAACGGAGGCGCGATCCCGTGCCGCGGCGGAGCGCTGGGCGCCGAGGGCACCGAAACCGACCGCGTCGCAAGTGCTTTCGGCGCGATCGACAACATCGTCGACGGTACGGGCGAACGCGTAGAGCGCGTGCACCGCCGACCGCTGCGGCGGTGACAGTAACCGGGTGGCCAGGAAATAGGTGCGGCCGTGTTCCGCCGCGATGGCTCTGCAATGCCGGTATGCGGCCGCCAGTTCGGCGTCGGTGCCGCGGCCGGTCATTGCTTGGGTCTGCCCGAATCGGCGCGCAGCCGCAGCGGATCCACCTTGCGCAGCGACAGCGCCGCCACCACGGCGACGAAGGTGGCCGCCGCGACGTGCCAGACGTTGTAGAGGCCGATCGAGCCGCCCGGCTGGAACACCAGCATCAGCCAGGTGCACAACCCCACCAGGATCATCAGGGTGGTGGTCGACATGGCGAATCCGGCGGCCAGCGCCAGCGGCCACGAGTAGTACCAGGGCAGCGCCGCCGGCGACAGGATCACGATCGCGACGAAGGCGATGAGAATGCCCATCACCGCATCGCGTTCCGAGCTCTTGTAGCGCCACCAGGTCCACGCCAGGATGGCGACCAGTGCGAGCGCGCAGAGTCCGCGCGTCCACACCAGCACCTCGCCGAGATTCAGCGGCGTCACCCAGGTGACCATGTGCGCCATGATCGTCGGCAGCGAGAGCCAGTTGATGATCTTCTTCGACCCCGACAGCGCGGTCAGCCAGCCGATACCGACACCCGCGGCCGCGGAGGCGGCCACGAAGACCACCGCGAACACCGACACGCCGAGGCCCGCGATCTTGACGAAGGTCCGAATCGGGTGCGGCAGCGGCCCCTTGTTCTCCGCGGCTCGCCGCTCGCGTTCGTGAATCATCCAGATCCACACCAGGAACGGCAGCGCCACCCCGGCAGTCGCCTTGATCGCGACACCGATCGCGACCACCACGATGCCGGCCGCGTGGTGGCGCTCCAGCACCAGGGCGATGCCGGCCGCCATCAGGCCGACCATGAGCATCTCGTTGTGCACGCCGCCGATCAGATGGATCAGCACCAGCGGGTTGAGCACCGCCAGCCACAGCGCCACCGTCGGCTTACCGCCGAGGTGTTTGGTCATATGGGGGACGGCCCACATCATCAGGGCCAGTCCCGGCAGCATGACCAGGCGCATCGCGATGGTGCCGGCCACCACGTTGTCACCGGTGATACTGGTGATGGCCTGCCCCATGAGCAGGAAGATCGGGCCGTAGGGTGCGGTGGTGGTGGTCCAGACCGGGCTCACATTGTCCAGCAGCACACCGGGATTCACCACCGGCCCGACCTTGTACGGGTCGAAACCGTCGCGCAACAGCGCGCCCTGCGCCAGATACGAGTACACGTCCTGGCTGAACATGGGCACCGCGAACAGCAGCGGCAGAATCCAGATGCCGACGATCACCCGCAGTTCGTTCAGCGTCACGGTGCTGCCGGGGCCGCGGCGGGCGCCGGTGCCGATGGTGATGCGTCCCAACCGGACCCACGCGACGATCATCGACAGCACACCCAGCCACACCACGATGGTGGCCAGCGCGTAGCCGTGCCCGAATCGCAGCCAGGACAGGTGGGCCGCTTCCAGCAGGGGATCGCTGCGGCGCACCGCGCCGGCGCCCAAGCCGCCGAAGGTGATCAGAACCGCGCCCCAGAAGCCGAGCAGGGCGGCGTGGCCCTCGGGGCTGCGGAAGAAGTCGCCCGCCCAGCGCACCCACCAGCGCACGGTGTGCACGGCCGGCTCGGGGACCGGCACGGTGGTCACCGGCACCGTGGTAACGGTGCTGGTCATCGGCGCTGTCGCGGGGGCAGTGTCCATATCGGGGGTCGGCATGGTTCGTCTTCCCCCCGGGAATGTCGGTGCGGTGCGGAACCGCGGGAGTGGTCAGTTCGCGGGCCAGTTTAATGGGTTGTCGGCAACCCTAGCGCGCCGGTCGGCGCCGTGGCGCCGTCGGCGTGCCGGAAGGGGCCGGTAATGCGTTCGGCGGCCAGTTTTCCCGACAGCAGCGCGGTCGGCACGCCGACCCCCGGCGTGGTCCCGCATCCGGCCAGCACCACGTTGGCCGGGGTGCGAGCGAGATTGCGGGTGCGGAACGGTCCGGTCTGGCGGAACAGGTGCGCGGCCGAGAACGGCGTTCCGGCGATCATTCCCTGCTCATGCCATGTCTGCGGCGTGTCGAGGTGATCGACGGTGAAATGTCCGGCGATACCCCGGTATCCGCGCTGCTCCAGTACGGCCAGCAGTTCTCGCAGGTACGCCGGTCCCAGACGCGGCCAATCCAGGGGCGCGGCATCGAGATTCGGGCACGGCGCCAGCACCGACAGCGGTTCGTAGCGTCCGGTGGGCCGTTCGACGAATTGGCCGGGATCGCTGAGCGCGGGCCGGGTGATCAGCAGCGACGGATCGCTCATCAGTCGCCCGCGGCCGCGCCGGGCGGCGATTTCGGCGAACGTCTCCTCCCAGGCCCGGCCGAAATCGATGGTGTGGTGGGCCTGTAGCGGCCACCGCGCCGCCACCTCGGCCGGGATGGTGCCGTGCGCGACCACCGCGGAAGGTGCCGCCCGCAACGGACGGTGCCGGCGAATGCCGAAACGGCTCAGCGAGCCGAGATCGGCGGTCAGGACCACCGCATCGCAGTCGAAGTCGCGCCCGTCGGCGGTGCGGACCCGCCGCGCGCGCCCGGCGTGGTAATCGATACCGCTGACCTCGCAGTTCAGTTCCAGCTGCCCACCGGCGCCGGTGAACGCGGCCGCCAGCGTCGCGGTGATCGCCCGCATGCCGCCGACCGGGTAGTAGACGCCCAGCGAGGTGTCCATATGCGGAATCGCGCCGTAGACGGCCAACGCCTGCGCGGGTGCGGTCCCGGCGTAGAGAGCCTGAAAGGTGAACAGCCGCGCCAGCTTAGGATCGCTCAGGATGCGCTCGACCCGCGGGCCCAGCCGGCCGAACGCGCCCAGCCGCACCAGTTCCCACAGCGCCGCGCGCTTCTCGGGTATGCGGACCATATCGAGCGGGGAATCGAAATTGGTGTCCATGAACTGGTCGTAGGCGCCGGCGTAGATCCGGGCCAGCCAGTCCCGCAGGTTCCGATAGCGTTGTGCTTGTGCGTCTCCGCATGCGCGGCGCACCTCGGCCGCCATTCGCTCCGGATCCGGATACACCCCGATCACGCTGTCGTCGGCGAAATGCGCCTGGTAGGCGGGATCGAGTCGGTGGATCCGCAGTCCGTGGGCGGCGGTGTCGGTGCCGACCGCGGCCAGCGCCTCGTCGATGAGCCCGGGCAGGGTGAGAACCGTTGCGCCCGAATCGATCTCGTAGTCCGGCCCGCGATAGAGGCCGACTCGTCCGCCCGGATGATCGGCGCGTTCGAGCAGGGTCACCCGGCGCCCGGCTCCGGTCAGATACAGCGCCGCCGCCAGCCCGGACAGGCCGGCGCCCACGACGACGATCCGATCGCACCGTCCGGCAACGGTTTTCACGACACCCGCCTGGTCGCGGCCAGCGCCATCGCGCGCAGCCGATCGCCGGCCTCGGGGGTGACCGAGCTGGCCGCCAGCGCGCCGAGGCCGCGGTCGGTCAGTTCGGTGATGCGGCGCTCGACATCGTCGACGGCGCCGAGCCCGGTGATGAGGTCGCGCAACCGGGTGACCTGATCGGGAGCGAGGTCGGTGCCCAGCGACGAGCGCAACAGCCGCGCCGCGGCGGGATCGGTGGCGTCGGCGCGGCGCAGCGCCTCGGCGACCAGGACCGTGCGCTTTCCCTCGCGCAGGTCGTCACCCGACGGTTTGCCGGTGACGGCCGGATCGCCGAAGACGCCGAGCAGGTCGTCACGCAACTGGAACGCGATGCCGATATCGGTGCCGAACTCCCGGTAGGCGGCGATCAGCTCCGGATCGGCCCCGGCCAGCGCGGCGCCCAGATGCAGCGGCCGCTCCACGGTGTAGGCGGCGGTCTTGTACCGGTTGATCCGCAGCGCGGCGGCCACCGAATCGTCGGCGCCGGCCTCACCGTGCACGTCGAGCAGCTGGCCGCCCATCACCTCGGTGCGCATCGCCGCCCACACCGGCGCGAACCGCGCCCGGGCCGCGGCGTCCAGGCCGGCGGCGGCGACCATGTCGTCGGCCCACGTCAGCGCCAAATCGCCGATCAGGATCGCCACGCTCACTCCGAAATGCGCCGAATCGCCACCCCAGCCGTGGTCGCGGTGGCGATCTTCGAAGTCCACGTGCACGGTCGGGAAGCCGCGCCGGGTGCGCGAGGAGTCGATGATGTCGTCGTGGATCAGTGCGCACGCCTGCACCAGTTCCAGGGCCGCGCACGCGGTGAGCACCGATTCGGCCTGATCACCGGATGGATCGCCGCCCGCGCCGAGCCATCCGGTCCAGGCGAACGCCGGTCGGGTCCGTTTGCCGCCGCGCAGCACGAAATCCTCGAGGGCGGCCGTCGCGGAGATGACCACCGGCCCCAGTTCGGCGACCAGTTCGCGGCGGTCGGCGAAGAATCCGGTCAGCGCCTGTTCGACCGCGCGCACCAGCGCCGCGGAGTCGTTCGGCGCCGGACGTGCCGGGCTGGCCGGACCAACGGACAACGCAACCTCCAGGTAGTTCGTCGTATCGGCGAGCCGATGCCGGGTACGCCGGGGCGGCTCCGGCGTGCCGAGGATGTGGCCGGGGCGAGACCCTGTGTATGCACCGGCGACGGCTGCGGCGGTCCCGGCCGGTCGTCGCGGGGAAGTCGTATCGCGGCGTCCAGCGGCCCACCGTGAACCTTACTGCGTCGGTTCCGTCGCCCGACAGCGCCGTAGCCGGTGCGTGACCGGCACCGCATCGCATCGGACGGGCGAGATCGCGGCCGGTCGGCCGGTCCGTGCGCGACCGTCTCGTGGCGCTCGGGGTGGTCGGTCGGCGGAGCGCAGGCGGGTGGGGACCGCCGGCCCGGCGCCGTCGGGGCGGACGGTGGGCCGCGACACCGATGCACAGCTCCGGCCGCAGGCGCACCGGCCGCTGGACCGGCGCGGATCCGGGCCGGGCGGCCCGTCCGAAGAGGTCGTCCTACTACACTGGACCGGTGAGTTTCGACAATGTACGGGGACGATCGACCCCAGGCCGACCTTCCCGGACGCCGTCCGGAACTCCCTCCGTGGTGGGGCAGCTGGGCCGCCGCCCCGACGGCACCATCCCGTTCTCGGTGGAATTCAATCCGCCGCGCGATGCCGCGGCCGAGGCGCGGCTGTGGCGCGCCGCCCGTGAATTCGAGCGGATGCATCCGGCGTTCGTATCGATGACCTACGGGGCGGGCGGATCCACCCGCGATCGCACCGCGCGCATCACCGGGCAGCTGGCCCGCGAAACCACACTGCTGACCGTCGCGCATCTGACCGCGGTCGGGCACAGCGTGGCCGAACTGCGGTCCATCGTCGGCAGCTACGCCGATGCCGGCATCCGCAACATGCTCGTGCTGCGCGGCGACCCGCCGGGCGATCCGCTGGGGGAGTGGCGCAAACATCCCGACGGTGTCGAATACGCCGAGGAACTGGTCCGCATGGTCTGCGAGCTCGGCGACTTCCACGTGGGAGTGGCGTCGTTCCCGCAGGGCCACTACCGGTCTCCCGACCTGGAGCACGACACTCGCTACCTGGTCTCGAAACTGCGTGCGGGAGCGGAGTATTCGATCACGCAGATGTTCTTCGACGTGGAACACTATCTGCGCCTGCGGGATCGGGTCGCGGCCTACGACGCCGAACAGGGCGCCAAGCCCATCATTCCCGAGCTGATGCCGATCACCTCGCTGCGCACCGTGCAGCGGGCCGAGGAGTTGTCGGGCCGGCCGCTGCCCGCGCGGGTCATGCAGCGGCTCGAGCAGGCGGCCGGAAACGATCCGGAGGCCAATCGCAACGCCGTGCGCGCGGTGGGCATCGAGATCGCCACCGAGATCGGGCAGCGACTGATCGACGAGGGTGCGCCCTGCCTGCATTTCATCACCTTGAACTTCGCCAAGGCGACCACCGAGGTGCTCACCAACCTCGGCTATACGGTGACCCCGGCGGCCGTCAGCGCCTGATCGGCGTTTCGCGGGCGAGTTGCCGCGCATTCGCCTCCACCGGCGGTACCCTCTCGTGCACCGTGACGACGCGGAGGTCCCCGAGTCATGCTGTGCGGCCCGGCGGACCGACCCTGGTGCGGATGTTCCGCCGAACTCAGGAGAACCCCGATGGCCGTGGTGACCAGTCTCGTCCGTCTTTCCGCAGCGCTCACCGTGACCGGTGCGCTGACCTTCGCCGGCGCCGCCGCCGCGACCGCCGCCCCGCCCGACCCCGCCGCCACCATCGCTGCCGTGGGCCAGAACCCGGCGGCGGCGACGGATTTGCTGACCGCCTATCAGACCGCGGTCGAATCGCTGAAACAGCTGGGCATCCAGCCGTTCCTGTATCCGTCCGGGTCGGCGTTCTGCCAGGACGGCAGCACCCTCGGACTCGTCCCGGCGCTGGCCGGTGCGGTACCCGGGCCGTGGCCCAAGCTGGCGGTGCCGGTGCCCGGGCTGGATCTGTCCGCGGTGAAGGCCGGGCAGACGATGTTCGCCTTCGTCCCCTACGGCATGGGCCCCGACGGCGCCGACACCACCGGTATGCAGGTGGCCTGGTTCAACGTGTCCAACGGCCGCGGCGGATTCGCCGCGATGGGCCCGCTGTCCCAGGTCGTCGGCTCGATGGTGCCGCCGAATCTGCCGCCGGAGGTGCGCCCGGCGTTCGAGCAGGCGATCCGCAACTTCTTCCTGGCGGCGCTGCCGGTCGGCGGCGTGCGCGCGGTGCCGGTGGACACCGGCTCCGGAACGGTGCTGGCGGCGGTGTTCGGCACGGTCCGCAACGGCGCCAACACCTGCGCGTTCCTGCCGACGGTCGGCGTTACCTCGGTGCCCTGAGTTCGGCGCGCCCGGGCCGGGAACGGTCCGGGCCGTCCGGCACTGGGCGGCCCTTCCAGCGCAGCGCCCCGCGCCGATGCAGCAGCCACGACCGGCCCGACAGGCGCAGATACGCGCCGATCGACACCGGATGTGCCAGCGCCGCACCGATATCGGCGCCGCGCGGCAGCGTCCCGGATTCCAGTGAGCGGGCCAGCAGCCGGCTCGCGACACCCGCGCCGTAGCCCGCGACACCTATCCGCCGGATCCGGCCGCGACCGAACAGCGCGGCGAGGGCGGGCAGCACGTACGCGACCGCGGCCACCATATCCACCGCCAGGGCGCCGGCCGGGCCGCCGTAGGCCGACCACAGCCAGCGGGTGTAGCCGCCCTCGACTTCGGCCGCGCCGCGGTACATGCGGGTACTCGCCAGTGTCCCCGCCGCCGCCAGCACGGTGCGATGTCCGGCGCGGCGCAGCACCCGCGCCAGCGCCAGATCCTCGGTGATCGAACCGGCCACCGCCGCATGCCCGCCCACCGCGCGATAGACCGCGGTGTCGAAGACGAGAAACTGCCCGCAAGCCACCGCGGTCGACGGCCGCAGGCCGCGATCGGCGAGCCGCACCGGCAGCGTCGTGGCCCACGACCAGCACAGCAGCGGCTGCACCAGCGCCTCCGCGAGCGATCCCGCCCGCTGATACGGCCAGGGAGACACCGAACCCGCACCGCTGCGGCGCAATTCGCTCACCGCCGCGGCGATCGCCTGCGGGCGCAGCCGTACGTCGGCGTCGAGGAAGATCAGGACGCCGGGCGGCGGGTCGGCGGTGACACCCGCGAGTTCGGCCAGACGCGCGCAGGCCGCGTTCTTGCCGGTCCATCCGGGTTCGGGGTCGGTGTCGGCGGCGACCACGGTGAATCGATCGTCGTCACCGATCGCCTCGACGGCGGCCGCGAAGGTGCCGTCGGTGGATCCGTCGTCGAGGATCCAGATCCGCATGCGCGAAACACCTTGCTGGGCACGCAGATCCGCGATCAGCCGCGGTAGTCGTGGTGCTTCGTCGCGGGCCGGGATCGCGATGATCACCGGCTCGATCGCGGGGGTGGCATCGGCCCGCAGCCGCCGCGTGCCGAGCCGGTTCACCAGTGCCATCGCACATCCCGCGCCGGCCACGATCGCGCCCGCCGTGACGAGCGGCCCGACGACCGACCGCGCACCGAGCCGTGTCATGTGGCCGTTCCCGGCTGGGCCGAGACGGCGGAGGCGGTGCTCACGGACGCCCATCGTGGTCCCTGATCAGGCGTCCTGCTTCACCCGCGGACGCCACGGCGGCGTGGGGTTGCGATTCAGATACGCCAGCACCGCGACCATGGCGGCCACCGCGAGGGTGATGCCGCCGACGATGCCGGCCCATCCGGCGAAGGAGCGGGTGTTCGGGTCGGCGTAGTTGACCTCGGCGCGCACGGTGCTCACATCGCCGGCCGGCAGCTTCCACGAGACTGTCGAATCGCCCTGGCGAGTGCCGTTGGTGGTGGCCACCCGGGCCGGGAAGGCGACGGTGAACTGCACGTCGGAACCCTGCGGCGGAACGGATTTCAGGTCGACCCGGCCGGTGAGGGTGACCTTGTCGCCGGTGCGGATGAACTGCAGGTTGAACATGCCCTGCGTCTGATCCGACAGCGCGCCCAGCTGCTGCACCTCGCCGAAGGTCAGGTCGTCGAAGTAGACCTGGCTGCCGACGTAGCCGTCCTGGCTGTAGGGCTCGACCCGGATCTTCGCGGCCAGGGTTTCGGGTGCCTTCAGCTCGGGGCCCTTGTCCTTGTCGTTGGCCGGGATCACGGCGGCCACCAGATGGCCGGACACGCGGTCGTTGGAGGACACGCCCATCGAGACCTGGACCCGCAGGCAGCCGGTCAGCAGCGGCGCCAACAGCAGCGCCAGCAGGGCTACGGACCAGAGGCGATGACGCCGGGTTCGCCGCGGCGTGTGGGTCGACTCTGGCATCGATGGTGTCGGACTCGGCTGCACGGCACACATCGTGCCATGAGCCGCAGTGATCGTCGGCACGCGACGGGCGTTTACGGCGGCGCGGGCAGCCGGTCGCGGTGCCGCGCCGCCCGCAGCACCCATACCGCCGTGGGTAGCGCCACCAGCCCGAGACCGATCAGGCCGTACCCCGCGGACGCGGGCAGATCCAGGAACACCGCATGGGCCAGGGCCGATCCGAACCACGTCCACAACAGCACCGCGATCGGTACCGCGGGTCCGGCGCCGCGCGGTGCGCAACGGCGTTCGAGCGCCGCGAGCAGTGTCGCCATCAGGGCGCCGACTGCGAACCAGCCGACGTAGTTCGTATACGGGATATCGCCGATTCCCGGCAGGCCCGGATGGGCCGAACACCAGGTCCACTGCCCGTCGGCCACCATCTGCGGGTCGAGGTAGAGGTCCCAGCCCACCGCCCCCACGGCCGTCGCGGCGATGCGGGTGGCGGTGCGGCGGCACAGCAGCCCGGTCGCCACCCAGATGGGGTAGAGACCGCCGACCCAGGCCACCGGCACGAGCAGCGGCACCTGCGCGAGATCGGGACCGAGCCGCCCGTGCGCGTAGTGGTAGCAGCCGAACGGGAATCCGCTTGCGGTGCCGATCATCTCGGCGACCGCGCCGACGCCGCCGACGATCATCGCGTAGCCGGCCGCCCAGCCGATGCCCCGGGCCACCCAGGCGTGCAGCAGTGCGGTGGCCGCCGACAGCGCGACGATCAGGATCGTCACCCGATCGCGCGCCGAGCCGTCGGTGAGGGGATAGGCGATCTGGGCCGCGACCCAGGCCACGGCGGTCACCGCCGGCCATTGCCGCGCCGTCATCGCCGAGTGAAGCGACCGCGGCGCAGCGATCGCAGCACCAGCCCCGCCGCGGTGCGCCCGCTGGCGCCCGACACTCCGCCGCCGGGGTGGGTGGAGGCGCCGGTCAGATACAGCCCGGGCGCCCCCGGCACCTTCTGTCCGGACAGTTCCGGAATCGGCCGCCAGAAGAACATCTGATCCATCGACATCTCCACATGCATGACATTGCCGCCGATGAGCCCCAATTCGGTTTCCAGATCGGCGGGTGTCTGCACATACCGCTGCCGCACCGAATCGGCGAAACCGGGTGCGTAGGAATCGACTTCGGCGATGATGCGGTCGGCCTCGCGCTCACCGTGCGCGCTCCACTCGCTGCCGTCGGCGAGCCGGTGCGGATGCCACTGCGCCCACAGTGACAGCTGATGTTCGCCGGGCGGTGCGATCGTGGGGTCGAGGGCGCTGAAACTCATGGCCAGCACCACCGGACGCGGCGGCAGTTCCCCGGCCAGCGCGGCGGCGTGGGCGAGTCGCAACTGCCGTCGATCGGTCACCAGCAATTGCAGTCCGCGCGTCGACTCCTCCGGTGTGGCACCGGGGTATACGGGGAGGGCGGAGGTCGCGGTCCGCACGACCATGCCGATGCCGGGGCCGACCCGGATACGCCGCCGCCAGTCGGCGAGAACGGTGTCGTCGAATCCGCCGCGCCGCAACAACTCCAGGGTGGTGAGCACGTGTGTGCCGGAAATCACGGTGCGGGCGGACAGGTCGCGGCCGCTCGCCGTGCGCACCCGCCAGCCCTCGCCCGAGCGGCGCAGTTCGGTTACCTCGTCACCGGCCGAGACGATGCCACCGTCGGCGCGCAGCCGCGCCACGAGTGCCGTGGTGAGCGCACCGCTCCCGCCGACCGCGCGGCCGGGCGGGAGCGTGTGCATCAGGGCGGCGAAACCGGCCATCGGCGCGGTGCCGGGTTCCGACATCGGCGGTCCGGACTGCGCGCCGAACCAGGCCAGCGCCGCCTTCAGCCGTTCGTCGTCGAACCAGCTGTCCAGCAAGGCATCTCCGGACTGCAGGAATTCACGTGACAGCGCGCTGCCGCCGGCCCGGGCGTCGAGGCCCCAGAACGCGCGCAGGAACCGGCCCGGCGTCGGCGCGCCGCCGAACGCCCGCATCACCCGCTGGGCCCGGGGACCCCAGGTTCGGACGAACCGCCGGTAGGCCTCGGCCTCGCGGGGGCCGCAGGCCCGTTCGATCGAGGCGCAGGTGCGGTCGACATCGCGGTGGAAGACGATCGGCTGGGCATCCGAGCCCACCGGTGCGGGGGCGAAAGCCCAAGGGTCGCAATCGATGTAGCGCAGGCCGAACTTCTCCAGCTCGAGTTCCTCGATGATGCCGGTGTGGCGGATCATGATGTGCGCCGAGGAACCGCGGTCCATGAGATGGCCCGGGAAGCGTTCGACCGTCGACACCGCGCCACCGAGCACCTCGTCGCGCTCGAGTACCTCGACCGGATGTCCCGCGCGTGCCAGATAGCAGGCCGCGACCAGTGCGTTGTGGCCGGAGCCGAGAACCAGTGTCGTCACTGTTCGGGCGTCCGTAACGGCAGCCGGCGGCCGAGCACGGCGAAGCGCCGGGTATCGCCGGAGAAGACGAAATGCCGGACCACATCGGTGAATCCCTGCCGGCGATACAGCCGCCAGGCGCGGTTGGCCTCGTGGTCGACCTCCGGGGTGGACAGCAGCACCGCCGCCTCCGTGCGCTGCTCGAGCAGCCGTACCAGCAGGGTCTCGCCGATGCCGCGGCCCTGAGCGGACGGATGGACGTGCAGTTCGGTGAGTTCGAAGTAGTCGGACAGCAGGGCCCGCGCGGTCTGCTCCGGCCAGCCCGAGCGGCGCATGCCGGTGTGGACCTGCTGATGCCACCACTGGTGCGGCGCGCCGCGATAGCCGTAGGCGATCGCCACGATCGGCGCGGTACGCAGATCGACCTGGCCGCTGTCGTCGGGGACCACCGCGGCGACGGCCTGCCAGCCCGGCCGGGTGGTGTGTTCGGCCCACATCGGGGCGCGGTGGTGTTCGGTGCCGCGTGGATAGTCCATCGCCGCGACGTACACGGCGAGGGCGTCGTGCAGCCGGTGGCGCAACGTCGCTGCCGAGAGGTCGACGACGACGGGCGCGGGGGTGTGGCGGGGCCTGACGGCGGTCATGAGCGGGGAGCCATATCTTCGGGGCCGTCTCTGTCTGTCGAAGGTGTCTGTGGTGTCGGGGGCGGGCGTCGGAGTTGGGTGCGTGGGGTGCGGGGGTCCCCATCCAGAGTGCGCGGCGCGCGTTCGGCGCGAAAGTCTGTCGGTGGTCGTCTCTATATTCACATTCAATTGAAACGTTCGAATACCTGTTCGGTTCGGCACGGTCGACCGGGCGCGGTATGCGAAATGTGGAGGTGTCGAGATGGCTGGTCGGATGGACGATCCACGACGTGCCGGCCGGGCGGGCGGACTGCTCGACCGGGCGGACACGATGGTGCAGCAGGCCTGGGCCGAACCCGATCCGCGTGAGCGGCTGCGCAGCGCCTACCTCGCGGCGCTGCGCGGGGCCGGGGCGGTGCTGGCCGCGACCGGTGCCGACCGCGCACCGCGGGCCCGCTCCCGCAACGCCTGGGTGCTGATGCAGCAGGCCGCACCGGAATTCGTGATGTGGTCGGACTACTTCAGTTCCTTCTCCGAGACCCGTGCCGCGCTCGAGGCCGGACTGGACCGGGCGATCAGCGATACCCAGGCCGACGAGTTCGCCTCGCGGGTGGAGGCATTCCTGCGCGATGTGGAGGATGCGCTGGCGATTACGGCGGCCCGGTTGCGTCCCGCGCCGGGCTGGCTCGCCGACGGTACGGCGTGAACATCGGCGAGTAGGTGGTAGCGCACTGATCGAACTCGTATCATTGGTGGCAGTAGCCGCCAAGGTCGGCTACTTGTCGTCTACCCGGAGGCGACAACCAGGACCTAGTGCCGGGGGAGGTACCGTGCCACTCTCCGAGCACGAGCAGCGCATGCTCGAACAGATCGAGAGCGCGCTCTATGCTGAGGACCCTAAATTCGCCTCGACCGTGCGTGGTGGTCGGCTTCGCTCTGCCACCGGAAGACGCAGACTTCAGGCGGCCGCGCTCTTCGTCCTCGGCCTCGTTCTTCTCATTGCGGGAATCGCCCTGCCCGTCAAGCCCGGCGGATTCCCCATCATCAGCCTGCTCGGCTTCATCGTGATGTTCGGCGCGGGTGTGCTGTTGCTGCTGGGCGGCTCGGGTATGACCAAGAGCGGCCGAGGCAGCGGCGACGCCCCCTCCGGTCCCGGTGGCATTCCCGGCCGTGCGGCAAAGGGTAAGCAACGCAAGGCCGGTGGCTTCTCCGCCCGCATGGAAGATCGGTTCAGGCGCCGCTTCGAGCAGGACAGCTGAGCCTCCGCTCGCGTCCGCGGGAGCGGAGGCGAGCGGCCGAATGTGGTTGCGCGATGATTGCCGTGCCCAGCGGCGAGTAGCCGACAACTGAACCGCCTCGAACGACACGCCGTGATGTGCGGCGTGTCGTTTTTCTTTCGCGGAGTGATCCGGATCGCGTTCACGGGGTGGCGGATTCGTCGGTCCCCGCATCTCCCCACCTTTCCCCACGCCCGGTCCCCACTCTCGCCCACCACCGGCCGGGGCCGCTCCCAGCTGCGGGTTTGCTGATGGTTGTCGGGCTGCCCGGCTCGCCGGCGGCGCGTGTCGGGGGAACTCGACGAAATCTCCCCACCGCGGTGATAGCTGAGTTGACCTGCTCAATCCCCGAGCCGGGGACCGAGATCACCGCGGCTTTCGATTGAAAGTGGGGGAAAGTGGGGTAATGTGGAGCGCGCACTGATAAGAGCGCCGACCAGACGAGGTGATCGAGCGGGAGGTGTCGAGACTGTGTTTCTCGGTACCTACACGCCTCGCCTGGACGACAAAGGGCGACTGACGTTGCCTGCGAAGTTTCGCGACGAACTGGCGGGAGGGTTGATGGTCACGAAAGGTCAGGACCACAGCCTTGCCGTCTATCCCAAAGAAGAGTTCACCGCCCTGGCGCGGCGAGCCGCGGCGGCGTCCCGAAGCAACCCGCAGGCAAGGGCTTTCGTTCGTGCCTTGGCGGCGTCCACGGACGAGCAACGTCCCGATGGGCAGGGCCGGATCACGTTGTCGGCCGAACATCGCCGCTACGCGAATCTGTCCAAGGACTGCGTGGTGATCGGCTCGGTCGATTTCCTCGAGATTTGGGACAAACAGGCGTGGGATTCCTACCTCGCCGAGCACGAGGAGGACTACTCGCTGGCAGGAGACGAGTCGCTGGGCGGAATTTTCTGATCCGAGACAGGCGAGTGCCCTGCGGCCTCTGCCCGGCACGGACCCTGACGTACTTCCCCAACGCCAGGTGCCGTGTTCGGTCAGAGACCCCGGGGCATTGGCTGTCCACTCGTTAGACCATCCACCCGTCGCAAGCACCGTGAGCCAGGATCCGGGAGGTCGAGGTGAACCATGATAGCGACCGCCCCCGCCATGTTCCGGTTCTTTTGCGTCGTGCCGACGAAATCCTCGGCCCCGCACTGGAATCCGGCGGAGTCCTCGTCGACGCCACGCTCGGTTTGGGCGGGCATGCCGAACATTTCCTGCGGACCTATCCCGCGATCCGCCTGATCGGGCTGGATCGCGATACCGAGGCGCTGCGCCTGGCTGGCGAGCGGCTCGCGCCCTTCGCCGATCGAATCACGCTGGTGCACACCAGATATGACGGCCTGCCCGGCGCGCTGCGCCAGGCCGGGCTGCCCGAACGAGGCTCCGTGCGCGCGGTGCTGATGGATCTCGGTGTGTCCTCGATGCAGCTCGACGAGGCCGAGCGGGGCTTCGCCTATTCGGTGGACGCCCCGCTGGACATGCGGATGGACCCGACGTCCGACCTCACCGCGGCGGATGTGCTCAACACCTACAGCCACGGCGATCTGGCCCGGATCCTGAAAACCTATGGCGAGGAACGCTTTGCGGGCCGGATCGCGAGTGAGATCGTCCGCCGGCGCGCGCAGCGGCCGTTCACGACCAGTGCCCAACTGGTGGAACTGCTCTACGACGCGATCCCGGCGGCAACCCGGCGCACCGGCGGGCACCCCGCCAAACGCACCTTCCAGGCCCTGCGGATCGAGGTCAATCGCGAACTCGAGTCGCTCGAGGCCGCGGTGCCGGCGGCATTGGCGGCGCTGGAGGTCGGCGGCCGGATCGTCGTCATGTCCTACCAGTCGCTGGAGGACAAGGTCGTCAAACAGATCTTCGCGCAGGCCTCGGCCTCGCGCACACCATTGGACCTGCCCGTCGAATTGCCCGGCATGGGACCGGAATTCGCGATTCTGACCAGGGGCGCGGAGAAGGCGAGCGAAACGGAGATCGAGGAGAACCCACGCGCGGCGCCGGTGCGCATGCGGGCCGCGGAGCGAATACAGGCGGCCGGGTGACAGCGATCCGGCGACGGGGGTATTGCCGGTTCGGCAGCACTACGACGGGCAGTCCCACAGGAAATCGGTAGGGGAGGCAGGAATATGAGCGTGCGGACACGGGTGGACGCACCACAGCGGACGCAGCGGTCCGCGCCGCGGCGAGCGCACAGCGCCGACCGCGTGAAATCCGGTGCGGCCCAACGCGCCTATGCGCGCCGGCGCAATCGGGCGGGGGAGCGCGTGCTTCCGCCGCTGCCCCGGCGCGCCGGGTCGATGATGGCCGGGCGGCTGCCGTTCGTGGCGGCGATTCTCGCCCTGCTCGGCTGCGGTCTGCTCGCGACCCTGGTGCTGACCACGCATGCCGCCGAGGACAGCTATCAGCTCAGCGACGCCCGCCGCATCAACCGGCAGTTGCTCGACGAGCGTGCGGCACTGCAGCGTGAGGTGGAGGCCGCCGACTCGGCGCCCGAACTGGCCAACCGCGCACGCGAGCTGGGCATGATCCCGGCCAAGGATCCCGCCCGCCTGCTCGTGGCTCCCGACGGTTCGGTGACGGTGGTCGGCAAGGAGACACCGGCCGAGGGCGCGCCGGTGCCGCCGCTGAACACGACTCCCGCCAAGCCGGGTGCGCTGCCGCCGAAACTCGCTCAGGCTCAAGGGGAACGGCTGGTCCCGGTGACCACGACCCCCGCCCCGCCGGCTCCCGCTCCCGGTCCGGCCGATCAGAATCCGCCCCCGGCGCCGACGACGACAGCGCCGCATCCGCCGGCCCAGTCGACGCAGGTTCCGGCACCGGTACAGGCCGCACCGGCGGCGCCGGCCGCACCTCCGGCCGGGACTCAACCGGCGGCACAGGCGGCCCCGGCCGCACCCGCTGCCGAACCGGAGCCCGCGGCGCAGGCGGCGCCGGTCGCACCCGCGGGTATCCAACCGACGGCACCGGCCGGTCCGCCCGCGCCCGTAGCACCCGCCGCGCAGCCGGCCGGCACTCAGCCGGTGGTCCAGGCGGCACCCGAGGGGGCCGATCGATGACCGGCCGCGCCGGAGGCAGAACCGGCGGTGGTGCCACGGGACGCGGCCGGGCGGGTGTGCGATCCACACCCGCCCGGCCGCGCCGCGCTCCCCGCCCGCGGGCGGGTTCGCGCGCGGATGCCTCCACGCGGCTGCGGTTCGGAGTCGGGCGCGTCCTCATGCTGGTGGCGCTGCTCGTCGTCGCGATGCAATTGCTCTGGCTGCAAACGTTTTCCGCGCCCAACCTGTCGGCCGAGGCGGCCAGCCAGCGCACGGTGCATCAGACCGACTGGGCGCAACGCGGCGCCATCCTCGATCGGGACGGCCGCAGGCTCGCGTTCACCGTCGTGACCAAGAAGCTCAACTTCCGGCCGGTGGCCGTGCGCAAGGATCTGGCCGACGCGCGGGCGAAGAGCGACAAGGCGCCCGAGGTCGACAAGCGGCTGGAGGAGATCGCCAAGACGATCCACGAGAAGCTGGGCAAGGACGCGCCTCCCGAAGCGGAACTGCTCGCCAAACTGCGCAGCGACGACCAGTTCACCTATCTGGCCTACAACGTCGACTCCCGGGTCGCCGACGAGATCACCGAGAAGTTCCCCGAAGTCGGGACCGAACGTCAGGACACGCCGGTCTATCCGGGCGGCGCGCTGGCGGCCAACGTGGTGGGCGCGACCGGCTGGGACGGGCACGGCCAGGTGGGGCTCGAAGCGTCGATGGACGCGACGCTGGCCGGCACCGACGGTTCGCACACCTACGATCGCGGCTCCGACGGGGCGGTCATCCCCGGCAGCGAGCGCGACAAGGTGCCCGCGGTCAACGGCTCCGATGTCGAACTGACCCTCGACTCCGATCTGCAGTACTACGTGCAGCAGCAGGTCCAGGAGGCCAAGGACAAATCCGGCGCGCAGGACGCCTCGGCGGTGGTGCTGGACGCCCACACCGGCCAGGTGCTGGCCATGGCCAACGACAACACCTTCAATCCGGCGCAGGATCCGAAGTTCTGGGCCTCGGCCGATATCGGCAATCCGTCGGTGACCAATGCCTACGAGCCCGGTTCGGTGAACAAGATCATCACCGCGGCGGCCTCCATCGAGTACGGCCTGACCAATCCGGACGAGGTGCACCAGGTCCCCGGTGAGATCCACATGGGCGGCGTGGTCGTGCACGACGCGTGGTCGCACGGCGTGATGCCCTACACCACTACCGGCATCTTCGGTAAGTCGTCGAATGTGGGCACGCTGATGCTCGCGCAGCGAGTCGGTGAGGACCGCTTCGCGGATATGGTCAAGCGTTTCGGCCTGGGGCAGCGCACCGGTGTCGGACTGCCCGGCGAGAGCGGCGGCATCGTGCCACCGCGCGACCAGTGGTCCGGCTCGACGTTCGCGAATCTGCCCATCGGACAGGGCCTTTCGATGACGCTGCTGCAGATGACCGGGATGTACCAGGCCATCGCCAACGACGGTGTGCGGATCCCGCCGCGCATCGTCAAGGACGTGATCGGCCCCGACGGGCACCGCACCGGCGAACCGCAGCCGGACGGCGTGCGGGTGGTGAGCCCGCAGACCGCGAGTACGCTGCGGCAGATGTTCCAGGCCGTGGTGCAGCGCGATCCGATGGGTTATCAGCAGGGTACGGGCGCGCCCGCGGCGATCGAGGGCTATCAGATCGCAGGGAAGACCGGAACCGCGCAGCAGATCGACGACAAATGCCAGTGCTATTCCAGCGATCGCTACTGGATCACCTTCGCCGGGATCGCCCCGGCCGACAATCCGCGCTACGTCATCGGCATCATGTTGAACGCCCCCGTGCGCAGCACCGACGGTAGTGGCGGGCAGTCGGCGGCGCCGCTGTTCCACAGCATCGCCTCCTGGGCGCTGCAGCGCGATCGGATTCCGCCGTCCACCGTGCCGCCGAAACAGCTTGTGCTCCAGGCGATGTAGTGGTGTGTGCGCCTGAATGTCCGGTTTCGGAACCGTGGGTGTCCGTCTGCGGCCCGCCGCACGGGCGGGTGCGGGCGCGGTGAGTCCGGGGACCCGGTGCGCGCGAGGCGGCCACGCTGCGTGGCCGTCGATCGCCCACAGGTAACCTGACTCCCCGACCCCGAATCTCGACCCGATGCACAGATGTGCGCCCACGAAAGGAGCCTGGTGCCCGTGCAGCCCAGCCCGCAGGTGCTTCGCCCCGCCGTTGCGTTGTCGACGCCGGTGCAGGCCGTTGCCGAACTGACCGGTGCGCGGCTGAACTCCGGCGACCCGGCCGGGATCGAGATCACCGGCATCGAACAGCGCTCGAACGCCGTGCAGCCCGGTGACCTGTTCGCAGGTCTGGCCGGCGCCAAGGCCCACGGCGCCCGCTTCGCCGCCGACGCCGTGGAGCGCGGCGCGGTCGCGGTGTTCACCGACGCCGCGGGGGCGGAGCTGATCGGCGAACTGGATGTGCCGGTGCTCGTGCACGACGATCCGCGCGCGGTACTGGGCGAACTGTCGGCGGCTGTGTACGGTCACCCCTCGCGGCGACTACAGGTCATCGGCATCACCGGCACCTCGGGCAAGACCACCACCTCGTATCTGGTGGAGGCGGGCCTCACCGCGGCCGGGCTGTCCACCGCGCTGATCGGCACGATCGAGACGCGGATCGCGCGGCGCGTCGATCCGAATCCGGAGGAGACCGCGGCAGGTGCGAGCGCCGTCGTCGAGTACCGCCGGGTGCCCAGCGCGCTGACCACACCGGAGGCGCCGCAGCTGCACGCGATGTTCGCGCTGATGGTGGAACAGGGCGTGCGGGCCGTGGTGATGGAGGTGTCCAGCCACGCGCTGGCGCTGGGCCGCGTGGACGGTGTGCACTTCTCCGTCGGCGCGTTCACGAATCTGTCGCAGGATCACCTGGACTTCCACGCCGATTTCGAGGACTACTTCGCCGCCAAGCGCCGGCTGTTCGTCCCGGATCCGGGCGCGCCGCAGCGACAGGTCGCGGCCGACACCTGTGTGATCTGCGTGGACGACGCCTGGGGCCGGCGGCTGGCGCGGGAGGCGGGCGGGCGAGCCCGGGTCGTCACCGTGGCGACCGCGGACTGCCCGACCGGGGAGACCGAACCGGAATGGACGGTGACCGGCGCCGCCGCGCTGGCCGACGGCGGGCAACAGTTCACCGCGATCGGTCCCGCGGGTGAGATTTCGGCGCGGCTGCGGCTGCCCGGGCGCTACAACATCGCCAACGGCCTGCTCGCGATCGCGGTGTGCGCCGCGGCGGGTGTCGACGCGGCGGTGGCGGCCGCGGCGCTGGGCGAGGTGGATGTGCCCGGCCGGATGCAGCGGGTGAACGCGGGACAGGATTTCCTGGCCCTCGTCGACTACGCGCACAAGCCGGCCGCGGTGGAATCGGTGATCGCGACGCTGCGCCGGCATCTGCGCGACTCCGGCGGCCGCCTGGCCGTGGTCGTGGGCGCCGGTGGCGATCGCGACGCCGGTAAGCGGCCGCTGATGGGCGCCACCGCGGCGCGTGGCGCGGATCTGCTGGTCATCACCGACGACAATCCGCGCACCGAGGATCCGGCCGAGATCCGCGCCGCGATCCGCGCGGGCGCGCTGGGCATCGCCGAGGCCGAACGCGGTGAGGTGCGCGAGATCGGCGATCGGGCCGCCGCCATCGCCGCCGCCGTGGATTGGGCACGGCGGGGGGATGTGGTGCTGGTGGCAGGTAAGGGACACGAGACCGGGCAGGAGATTGCGGGTGTGAAGTATCCGTTCGACGACCGTGAGGTGCTGGGACAGGCCCTGGAACGTAAAACGAAAGACCTGACGGTTTCATGATCGAAATGACTCTGCGGGAGATCGCCGAGATCGTCGGCGGCACGCTGCACGATGTGGGCGATCCCGCGGTGACGGTGACCGGTGCGGTCGAATTCGATTCGCGCCGAATCAATTCCGGCGACCTGTTCCTGGCCCTGCCGGGGGAGCATGTCGACGGGCACGACTACGCGGGCAAGGCCGTGGCCTCGGGTGCGGTGGCGGTGCTGGCGGCGCGGCCGGTCGGCGTGCCGGCGATCGTGGTCGAACCCTTCGCCCCCGCGGCCGGCGCGTCGGCGAATCGTTCCTATGTGCTGGCCCACGACACCGACGGCTCGGGCGCCGCGGTGCTGGCGGCGCTGGCGAAATTGGCGCGGGCGAGTGTGGACCGGCTGGCCGTCGCCGGCCTGAACGTGGTCGGGGTGACCGGTTCGGCCGGAAAGACCTCCACCAAGGACCTGCTGGCGCGGGTGCTGGCGCCGTTGGGCGCGGTGGTCGCCCCGCCCGGATCCTTCAACAACGAACTGGGCCATCCGTGGACGGCGCTGCGCGCGGGAGCCGACTCCCGCTTCCTGGTGCTGGAACTGTCCGCGCGCGGTCCGGGCCATATCAAGGCGCTGACCGAGATCGCACCCCCGCGGATCGGTGTCGTCCTCAACGTCGGCACCGCGCACCTCGGTGAGTTCGGCGGCCGGGACGCCATCGCGCAGGCCAAAGGCGAACTGGTGGAAGCGCTTCCGCCCACCGGCGTCGCGGTGCTCAACGCCGACGACCCGCGGGTGGCGGCCATGGCCGAGCGGACCCGGGCCCGGGTGGTGACCTTCGGTCAGGCGTCCGGCGCGGACGTTCGGGCCACCGACATCGTGCTCGACTCCGAGGCGCGGGCGCGATTCACCCTGCACGCCAACGGGTCTCACGCCGAGGTGCATCTGGCGGTGTACGGCGAGCATCAGATCTCGAACGCGCTGGCCGCGGCCGCCGTGGCGCTGGAATGCGGTGCGGATCTCGACACCGTGGCCCGGGCCCTGGCCGGTGCGACGGTCGATTCGGCGCACCGGATGGATGTGCGGACCCGGGCCGACGGGGTCACCGTCGTCGACGACTCCTACAACGCCAATCCGGATTCCATGCGCGCCGCGCTCAAGGCGCTGGTGTCGATGTCGCGCGCCGGCGGTACGCCGGATGCGCCGCGTGGCCGGCGCAGCTGGGCGGTCCTGGGCGAAATGGCCGAACTGGGCGAGGAATCGGTCGTCGAACACGACACCATCGGACGGCTCGCGGTGCGGCTGGACGTCGACCGGCTGATCGTGGTCGGCACCGGGCGCCCGGCCCGCGCGCTGCACCAGGGCGCGGTCATGGAAGGCTCGTGGGGCGAGGAATCGATCCTCGTACCCGATATCGAATCCGCGATCGCCCTGCTGGACAACGAGATCGCGGCCGGTGACGTGGTACTGGTCAAAGCGTCGAACTCCGCCGGTCTGTGGGCGGTGGCGCAGCACGTGCTCGCATCGGGTGGGCAGGGCACGGAGGCAGCTGGATGAGGCAGATTCTGTTCGCGGCGGGGATCGCGCTGGCGGTATCGATCCTGCTGACGCCGCTGCTGATCCGCATGTTCGCCCGGCGCGGATTCGGCCAGGAGATCCGCATCGACGGCCCCGAGAGTCATCAGGCCAAGCGCGGCACCCCGACCATGGGCGGCGTCGCGATCCTGATCGGCATGTGGGCCGGATATCTGGGCTCGCATCTGATCGGGATCGGCTATCACGCCGACGGGCCCTCGGTCTCGGGTCTGCTGGTACTCGGTCTGGCCACCGCGCTCGGCGTGGTCGGCTTCATCGACGACTTCATCAAACTGCGCAAACAGCGCAACCTCGGCCTGACCGCCGCCGGTAAGTACATCGGCCAGCTCGGCGCCGCGGTGATCTTCGGAGTGCTCGCGCTGCAGTTCCGCGGCGCGGGCGGGCGCACCCCGGCCAGCCGGCATCTGTCGTACGTGCGCGAGATCAACACCGTCTCGATGAGCGTGATCATCTTCCTGGCGTTCGTCTGCCTGGTCGTGGTCGCGTGGTCGAACGCGGTGAATCTGACCGACGGCCTGGACGGCCTGGCCGCGGGTTCGATGAGCCTGGTGCTGGGCGCCTACGTGATCATCACGTTCTGGCAGTACTACCACGCCTGCGAGTTCAAGGCCGAGGCCGGCTGCTACAACGTGCGCGATCCGCTGGACCTGGCGCTGGTGTGTGCCGCGGGCGCGGCCGCGTGCGTCGGATTCCTGTGGTGGAATGCGGCTCCCGCCAAGATCTTCATGGGCGATACCGGTTCGCTGGCCCTCGGTGGCCTGCTGGCCGGATTGTCGATCACCACCCGCACCGAACTGCTCATGGTCGTGATCGGCGCGCTGTTCGTCGCCGAGACCGTGTCGGTGGTGCTGCAGGTGGCGGTGTTCCGGACCACCCGCAACCGGCTGTTCAAGATGGCGCCGTTCCATCACCATTTCGAGTTGAGCAAATGGGCGGAGACGACGGTCATCATTCGGTTCTGGCTGCTCGCCGGAATCGCGGCGGCGGTGGGTCTGGGCTTGTTCTACAGCGAATACCTCTCTCAGGTCGGGTAAGCAGCGATGGTCGAACATACTCCGCGGGCCCTGCGATCACCGGGTCCCATGCTCGAATTTCTGCGTGGCCGTGACGTTCTCGTCGCGGGATGGGGGGTGTCGGGCCGCTCGCTGATCGAGCCGCTGCGCGATATCGGCGCCCGCCCCGTCGTCACCGACGCCGGGGAGAAGGCGATGGCCGAGGCCGCCGAACTCGGCCTCGACACCGCCACCGCGGCCGAACTCGTCGAACCCGGTGCGCTGGAACGGTTCGCGCTGGTCATCACCAGCCCGGGCTGGCGGCCGGGTTCGCCGGTGCTGGTCTCCGCGGTCACCGAGGGCGTTCCGGTCTGGGGCGATGTGGAATTCGCCTGGTGGGTGGATCAGGCCCGGCTCTACGGTCCGGTGCGCAAATGGCTGGTGATCACCGGAACCAACGGTAAGACCACCACCACCCAGATGACCCACGCCATCCTGCGCGCGGCCGGATTGCCCAGCGTCGCCTGCGGCAATATCGGGCTGCCGATCCTGGACGCGCTGCGCCGCACCCCGGGACCGCAGATCCTCGCGGTCGAGCTGTCGTCGTTCCAGCTGCACTGGGCGCCGTCGGTGCGCCCGGAGGCAGGTGTGGTGCTGAATGTGGCCGAGGATCATCTGGATTGGCACGGCGGCCTCGACGCCTACGCCGCGGCCAAGGCGCGTGCCCTGACCGGACGGGTCGGCGTGGTCGGCCTCGACGACCCCGTCGCCGCCGCGCTGGCGCGAAAGTCCAAGGCGCGCCGCACCGTCGGATTCCGGATCGGGGTGCCGGCCGACGGCGAACTCGGCGTGGTCGACGGTAAATTGCTGGACCGCGCCTTCACCAAGGCCGCGATCCTGGCCGAGGTCGGCGACATCAGCCCGCCCGGACCCGCCGGTGTCGCCGACGCGCTGGCCGCGGCCGCGCTGACTCGCGCTATCGACGTGGCCCCGCAGTTCGTCAAGGAGGGCTTGGCCGAGCACAAGGTGGGCCCGCATCGCGCCGCCTTCGTGCGGGAACTGGCCGGAGTCGGATTCGTCGACGATTCGAAGGCGACCAATCCGCACGCCGCGCGGTCGTCGATCCTGGCGCATCCGCAGGTGGTGTGGATCGCCGGTGGTCAGCTCAAGGGCGCCCATATCGACGATCTGATCGAGGAGGTCGCCGAGCGTCTCGTCGCCGCGGTGGTTTTCGGTCAGGATGCGCCGGTCATCGCGGCGGCAATGGCGCGACACGCGCCGGATGTCCCGGTGGTCGAGCTCGGTTCGGGTGACGATGCACAGATGAGCGGGGAACCCTCCACGGCCTCTCTGGTCGCCGAGATCGACGGCGCCGACGCGGTGATGGCCCGCGCGGTACGCATCGCCGCCGGATACGCGGGGCGCGGTGACACCGTTCTGCTCGCCCCGGCCGCGGCCTCCCTGGACATGTTCGCCGACTACACCCACCGCGGCCGCAGTTTCGTGGCGGCGGTGCAGGCCCTGGACGAGAGAGATATCGGGAGCCAGCAGTGACGAAACCGGCGCGCAAGCCCGTGGGCACCTGGTTCGGTGCCTGGCTGGCGCGCCCGCTGGCCGATTTCCACCTGGTCGTAACCATCGCCACCCTGCTCACCGTGCTCGGGCTGGTGATGGTGCTGTCGGCGTCCAGCGTGGAGGCCTACGCCGACGGCGGTTCGGCGTATTCGCTGTTCATGCAGCAGGCGTTCTTCGCGGCACTCGGCGCGGCGCTGTTCTACGTGGCGCTGCGGATCCCGATGCGCGTGCTGCGGCAGCTGTCGTTCCCGCTGTTCGCGGCGTCGGTGCTGTTGCTGGTGCTGGTGCTGATTCCCGGCATCGGTTCGCAGGTACAGGGATCGCGGCGCTGGTTCGACCTCGGATTCGTCTCGGTGCAGCCGTCGGAGATCGTGAAGGTCACCCTGATCCTGTGGGGTGCGCACCTGCTGGCGACCCGCCGCAGCGACCAAACCGGCTACAAGGACATTCTGGTGCCGCTGGTGCCGGCCGGTCTGCTGGTCTGTCTGCTGATCGTGCTGGAACCGAACCTGTCGACGACCATCGCGGTCGGCCTGGTGCTGGTCGCGCTGCTGTGGTTCGGCGGGTTGCCGGTGCGGCTGTTCGTGACCATCGCGGTCTCGGGTGCGGTCGCGGCGGGAATTCTGGCGCTGTCGGCCGGCTATCGCTCCGATCGCATGCGCGCGTTCTTCAATCCCGGCGACGATCCGCAGGGCATCGGCTATCAGGCGCGCCAGGCGCTGTTCTCCCTCGCCGACGGCGGGATCTGGGGGCGCGGGCTCGGCCAGAGCCGGGCCAAGTGGAGTTATCTGCCCAACGCGCACAACGACTTCATCTTCGCCATCATCGGCGAGGAACTCGGATTTCTCGGATGTGCCTTGGTGCTGGGCCTTTTCGCGCTGTTCGTCTTCGTCGGCCTGCGCATCGCCAGCCGGTCGGCCGATCCGTTCCTGCGATTGCTGACCGCGGCCGCGACCACCTGGATCACCGGGCAGGCGCTGATCAACATCGGCTACGTGGTGGGTCTGCTGCCGGTGACGGGCCTGCAGTTGCCGCTGGTGTCGGCCGGTGGTTCGTCGCTGGCGATCACCTTGATGATGTTCGGCCTGATCGCGAGCGCGGCCCGGCACGAACCCGAGGCGATCGCCGCGTTGAAGGCCGGGCAGGACGGGCGGTTCAGCCGGTTGCTGCGGCTGCCGATCCCGGAAACCTACGCACCCGCTCGCGCCGGCCGGGCCCGCGCGGTCTCCGGCCCGCGCCGGCGGGAACTGCCGCCGGCGCGCAAGCGGTCGGACAAATCCGGTCGGTCGCGCGGCGCGGGCACGTCCCGCGGGGCCGCTCCGGCGCGGGGTGGGGGTGCGGCGATACCCCGGCGGTCGATAGATTCGGATTCGGCACGACGACGCAGCGCCGACGCCGGACGGCGGGAGGCGCGTGGAGCGTCGTCGTGGCGCACGACCCGGGCCTGGGAGCCCAGCTATCCGATGACACATGCGAGAGAACGAGGTAATTCGAGGTGACAACCGGCGAGAGCGGCGGCACGACGGGTTCCGGGCAACGGACGCTCTCGGTGATCGTCGCCGGTGGGGGCACGGCCGGGCATATCGAACCCGCGATGGCGGTCGCGGACGCACTGCGCCGGCTGGATCCCTCGATCCGGATCACCGCACTGGGCACCCAGCGCGGGCTGGAGACGACGCTGATCCCCGAACGCGGCTATCCGCTGGAGCTGATTCCGCCGGTCCCGCTGCCGCGTAAACCCACCGCCGATCTGCTGCGCCTGCCCGGCCGGGTCCGCGCCGCGGTCGCCCGCACCCGCGCGGTGATCGACGCGGTCGAGGCCGATGTGATCATCGGATTCGGCGGCTACGTCTCGGTGCCCGCCTACCTCGCGGCCGGTGGGGGAGTGCTGCGGCGCTCGCGCCGGGTGCCGCTGGTGGTGCACGAGGCCAATGTGAAGGCCGGGATCGCGAACAAGCTCGGCGCCCGCCGCGCGGCGCGTGTCCTCGCCGCCGTGCCGAATTCGGGTGTGCACGCACGTGGGCGCGCCGACGCCGAGGTGGTCGGAATTCCGGTGCGCGACTCGATCGCCACCCTCGACCGGGCCGGATTGCGCAACCAGGCCCGCGACCACTTCGGCCTGCCCCAGCAGGGGCCGGTGCTGCTGGTCTTCGGTGGCTCCCAGGGCGCGCGCCGGTTGAACGAGGCGGTGTCCGGCGCGGCCGCGCAACTGCTGGCGGCCGGTATCTCGGTGCTGCACGCGCACGGTCCCAAGAACACCCTCGATCTGGAGGGCATCGATACCGAATCCGGTCGCGACGGCGCGAAATACGTTGCCGTGCCGTATCTGTCGCGGATGGATCTGGCCTATGCCGCCGCCGACGCCGCGGTGTGCCGCTCGGGCGCGATGACCGTGGCCGAGGTGTCGGCGGTCGGCCTGCCGGCGTTCTACGTGCCGCTGCCGCACGGCAACGGCGAGCAGGAGTTCAACGCCCGCCCGATCGTCGCGCAGGGCGGTGGCAGAATCGTCGCCGATGCGGAGATGACGCCGAAGTATGTGATGGACGAGGTGATCGCGCTGCTCACCGACCCGGCCGCGCTGACGAACATGTCGGTCGCCGCCGCCGGTGCCGGACATCGCGACGCCGCGGATACGGTGGCGCGAATCGTGCTGGAGGTGACCGGACGGTGACCGGAGGAAACGAGACGGCCGCAGTGGGAGCCGCGGACCCGGTGAACCACACCGGGCAGGCTCCCGCCGAACTGCCGGAACTGTTGCGGCGGGTCCACATGGTCGGCATCGGCGGTGCCGGCATGTCGGGGATCGCGCGGATTCTGCTCGCCCGCGGCGGCGAGGTGTCGGGCTCGGACGCCAAGGAGAGCCGCGGCGT
Organism: Nocardia sp. 852002-20019_SCH5090214; assembly: GCF_001665865.1. Taxonomy (NCBI): domain Bacteria; kingdom Bacillati; phylum Actinomycetota; class Actinomycetes; order Mycobacteriales; family Nocardiaceae; genus Nocardia; species Nocardia sp. 852002-20019_SCH5090214. Next base: position 58,084 of record NZ_LZMK01000102.1, read on the forward strand.
GCTGGCGTTGCGGGCACGCGGTGCCCAGGTCCGCATCGGCCACGACGCGAGTGCGCTGGATCTGCTGGAGGGCGGCCCGAGTGCGGTGGTCACCACCTATGCCGCCATCCCGAAGACGAATCCCGAACTTGTCGAGGCGAATCGGCGCGGTGTGCCGGTGCTCATGCGTCCCACGGTCCTCGCGGAACTGATGCGCGGCCACCACACCCTGCTGGTGTCGGGTACCCACGGCAAGACCTCCACCACCTCCATGCTGGTGGTGGCGTTGCAGCACTGCGGCTTCGATCCGTCGTTCGCCGTCGGCGGTGAGCTGAACGAGGCGGGCACCAACGCCCATCACGGCACCGGCGGTTATTTCGTGGCCGAGGCCGACGAGTCGGACGGCTCACTGCTGCAATACGATCCGGACGTCGCCGTGGTCACCAACATCGAATCCGATCATCTGGATTTCTTCGGCTCCGACGAGGCCTACGTCCAGGTGTTCGACGACTTCGTGGCCCGACTGGTCCCCGGTGGACTGCTCGTGGTCTGCCTGGACGACCCCGGCTCGCTGGCACTGGCCCGCCGGGTCGCCGAGCGCGTGGCGGCCGGAGAACTCGATATCCGGGTGGCCGGCTACGGCTCCGCGGAAACGGTCGACGTGCCGGTGCCGATGCAGGCCCGGCTGGTGGCCTGGGTGCCGCGCGACGTGGGCGGTGTGGCCACGGTGCACTTGGGTGACGAACCCGCGCCGCGCACGCTGCGCCTGTCGGTGCCCGGCCGCCATATGGCCCTCAATGCCCTCGCCGCGCTGCTCGCCGCCCGCGACGCCGGGGCCGACGTGGACGAAATCCTGCAGGGCCTGGAGGGATTCGGCGGCGTACACCGGCGCTTCCAGTTCGTCGGCCGGGAGAACGGGGTGCGGGTCTTCGACGACTACGCCCACCACCCGACCGAGGTACGCGCCGTGCTCGGCGCGGCGGCCGAACTGGTCCGCCAGGAGGCGGCCGACGGCGCCCGCTCCCGGCAGGGGCGGGTGATCGTGGTGTTCCAGCCGCATTTGTACAGCCGCACAGCCACCTTCGCCGAGGAGTTCGGCGCGGCGCTGTCGCTGGCCGACGAGGTCGTGGTCCTCGACGTCTACGGCGCCCGCGAGAAGCCGCTGCCCGGGGTCAACGGCGCACTGGTGGCCCAGGCGGTCACCAAACCCGTGCACTACCAACCGGATATGTCGCGGGTGGGCCGGCAGGCCGCGAGCCTGGCGCGTGCGGGGGACGTGGTGATCACCATGGGAGCCGGCGACGTGACGATGCTCGGCGGGCAGATTCTGGACGGACTGCGGGTACGCCCGTCGACGGGACGGTGAACACGGCGCCCCCGCCCGGCGGTGCCGGCCGGAGAGGGAGGTGGACATGACACGCCGCGCGACGATCGACGAGTCCGATCCGGACGCCGAGGACGAGTTCGCGGCGGGCGGCGACAACCGTCTCCGCCGCGCCGGGACCCGCGCGCGGCTGCCCTTCGACGGCCGGTGGCGGCGAATCCTGCTGTGGGGCGCGCCGATCGTGGTCGTGGTGATCGTGCTGCTCGTGGTCGCCTACTTCACTCCCGCGCTCTCGGTGCGCACCGTGCAGGTCGAGGGGGCGTCCGCGGTGCCCGAACAGGATGTGCGCGCGGTGCTGCAGATCCCCGGCGGCCGCTCCATGCTGCGCATCGACACCGACGCGATCGCGCGCCGGGTCGCGTCGCTGCCGAAGGTGCGGGCGGCGCGGGTCCAGCGGGTGTTTCCGTCCACGGTGCGGGTCACGGTGGACGAGCGCACCGCGGTGGTGTTCTTCGACAGTCCGCAGGGACCGCATCTGCTCGACGCCGACAGCGTCGAATTCGCGATCGAACCGCCGCCGCCGGGCGTCGCGAAGCTGGTCACCGACCACCCCGGCAGCGCCGATCCGGTGACCCGGGCCGCGGTCGCGGTTCTCGATGCCGCCCCGCCGGCGCTTCGTGCGCAGGTGGGAGAGGTTGTGGCGCGGTCGGTTTCGGATATCGAACTGAAGCTGCGCGACGACCGCACGGTGGTCTGGGGCGGTACGGACGACTCCGAACGCAAAGCCGCGGTGGTGCTTCCGGTGCTGACGCGCCCGGGAACGGTATTCGACGTTTCGAGTCCCGATCTGGTAACGGTAAGATAGTGACACTCGTTGTGCCGTTGCGGTTTTCGACCGGCGGCCGGGAGTCGATGGCCGTGCGTGATGGCCGTGGCACCTGGGCCCGTCCGGGTGCCGCAGTCGCGTGCGGGGCCGGTGAATCCGCGGTCGTGCGGATATCGAGACCCGATCTCGGTGTCTGCGGCGGCCGTTCGCGGTACCATGCCCGACGGGCTCGGACGAGACGGATCACACAAGATTCTGACCCTCGTGTCGGCGCGCCTGCGCACGGATCGCGACGGGTGCGAATAGCGTTCCGCACCAGTCGGATACTTGACATAACGCCAACCCTATGGTTCAGGTTTAGGGTTTGTCCGAGTGAAAACCCGGGCGGACCGGGGACCTCGAATCGGCGCTCTGCCGAGAATCCGAAAACGACAGGCTTTGGATCGAAGGAAGGCGAGAGCCCATGACGCCCCCGCACAACTACCTTGCAGTGATCAAGGTCGTCGGTATCGGCGGCGGCGGCGTGAACGCCGTCAACCGGATGATCGAACAGGGACTCAAGGGAGTCGAGTTCATCGCCGTCAACACCGACGCGCAGGCACTGCTGATGAGTGATGCGGACGTCAAACTCGACGTCGGCCGCGAACTCACCCGCGGTCTCGGCGCCGGCGCGGATCCCGAGGTGGGCCGCAAGGCCGCCGAGGACCACAAGGACGAGATCGAAGAGGTACTCAAGGGCGCCGACATGGTCTTCGTGACGGCCGGCGAGGGCGGCGGCACCGGTACCGGTGGCGCGCCCGTGGTGGCCTCGATCGCCCGCAAGCTGGGCGCCCTGACCATAGGTGTGGTGACGCGGCCGTTCTCCTTCGAGGGCAAGCGGCGCAGCAACCAGGCCGAGGCCGGTATCCAGGCGCTGCGCGAATCCTGCGACACCCTCATCGTGATCCCGAACGACCGGCTGCTGCAGCTCGGCGACGCGGCGGTGAGCCTGATGGACGCCTTCCGCTCCGCCGACGAGGTGCTGCTCAACGGTGTTCAGGGCATCACCGATCTGATCACCACCCCGGGTCTGATCAACGTCGACTTCGCCGACGTCAAGAGCGTCATGTCCGGCGCCGGTTCGGCCCTGATGGGCATCGGCTCCTCGCGCGGCGAGGGACGATCCGTGAAAGCCGCGGAGGCGGCGATCAATTCGCCGCTGCTGGAGGCGTCGATGGACGGTGCGCACGGCGTGCTGCTGTCGATCGCGGGTGGATCGGACCTCGGTCTGTTCGAGATCAACGAGGCCGCCTCGCTGGTGCAGGAGGCCGCGCATATCGAGGCCAACATCATCTTCGGCACGGTGATCGACGATTCGCTCGGCGACGAGGTCCGGGTCACGGTGATCGCCGCCGGCTTCGACGGGGGCACCCCGGCCCGGCGCATCGAACCGGCGGGCAGAACGAATATCGGCGCGGGCCGAGCCGGAGACATCGGCCAGTCCACGACCCGCCGCGAGTTCGGCAGCACCCGCCAGCCGGAGCCCGAGCGCACGGCCGACCCGACGCCTGCGCGTGGCCCGGCCCCGTCCTACGAACCGCGCCCGGTCGCCGAACCGACCATCGCGCACAACAGCCGCTCACACATTCAGATGCCGGACGAGGACACCGACGACGTCGACGTCCCCGATTTCATGCGCCGGTAGCAGACGCCGATCTCGCTGCCCCCTCCGACGTTTCGGAGGGGGCAGCGGCGTTTGCGGCCCGTGGAGGCCGATCGAAACCCTGTGTGCCACGGAAATTCCGGTGGTCCGGCACCGGGCGGGGTCTGGTGTGGGTCGTCGGGTGTCGCCGTCGATGTCCCGGGGCGACGACGTGTGATACCGGACACCGCGAGGGGAGCCGTCGCACCCGGCGGTGGTGAACGCGGCGATCTCGTGTGGCGGCACTGTCGTGTGCATGAATTCGCACGCCGTGGGTACTTCGGCGGTCATGCTCGCGCTGTGCCCCGTTCCGCCGCCTCGCCACATCCGTTCCGGATCACTCGGCGGCGGGCTCGACTCCGAACCGGCGCGGCCTATTAATCTCGGAGATATGACACAGGCTTCGGTTCGGACGCGACGGGTGACGACCACGCGGGCCGGTGGGTTCTCGGTGGCGCCCTACGACTCGTTCAACCTGGGCGACCACGTCGGCGACGATCCGGAAGCCGTGCGCCGCAACAGGATTCGACTCGCGGAGGGCATCGGTCTGCCGCCCGGCCGCCTGGTCTGGATGGAGCAGGTGCACAGCCGCAACGTCGAGATCGTCGACGGCCCGCGCGCCGAACCGGTTCCGGTAACCGACGCGCTCGTCACCACCGTGCCGAATCTCGCGCTGGTGGTCCTCACCGCCGACTGTGTCCCCTTGCTGCTGTCCGACGACGAGGCCGGTGTGATCGCGGCCGTGCACGCCGGACGCGTCGGCGCTCGCATCGGCATCGTGCCGAAGGTCCTCGAGGCGATGATGTCGGTCGGCGCCCAGCCGCACCGCATCGGCGCCTTCCTGGGACCGGCCGCCGGCGGCGAGGACTACGAGGTGCCCGCCGCCATGCGCGAGGATGTGGAGGCCCATCTGCCCGGCAGCGCCACCACGACCCGGCGCGGTACGCCCGGGCTGGACCTGCGAGCCGGCATCCGCCGTCAGCTGGAAGCGGCCGGGGTCGGCGCGGTCGCCGTCGATCCGCGCTCCACCATCACCGACGAAACCCTGTTCAGCCACCGCCGCGGCGCGCCCACCGGCCGCATCGCCGGGGTGATCTGGATGGAGGGGGAGCGGTGAATCACGCCGAATCCGAGGTCGGCACAACAGAATCCGGGCCGGGGATGCAGCAGTCTCGGGAGGCCGAGCTCGCCGCCGCTCTCGCACGCCTGGAAGATCGCATCGATGCCGCGTGCCGCGCCGCCGGGCGCGATCGGGCCACCGTCCGGTTGCTGCCGGTGACCAAATACTTCCCGGCCTCCGACGTGGAGATCCTGTATCGGCTCGGCCGGCGGGAATTCGGCGAATCGCGGGAGCAGGAGGCCTCCGCCAAGGTGGCCTCATTAGGCCATCTGGCGCAGATGCGCTGGCATATGATCGGCCGATTGCAGCGCAACAAGGCGAAATCGGTTGTGCGCTGGGCCGATACGGTGCACTCGGTGGATTCGGAGCGTCTGGTGAGGGCCCTTGACACCGCCACGGCGGCCGCGCGTGCGGACGGGGCGCGCGCGGATCCGCTGCGTGTGCTACTGCAGGTGAGCCTGGATCGCGATCCGGCGCGCGGCGGCGTAGTCCCGGATGATCTCCCGGCGCTCGCCGATCAGGTCGCGGAATCCGAGAATCTGCAGCTCGCGGGCCTGATGGCGATTCCGCCGCTGGGCGCGGACCCGGATCCGGCCTTCGCCGAACTGGCCGGTCTGCATCGCACGCTGCTGGCCGCGCATCCGGGCGCGACCGAGTTGTCGGCGGGCATGTCGGGCGACCTCGAGGCCGCCATTCGACACGGGTCTACCTGCGTGCGTGTCGGTACTGCTCTGATGGGCGCGCGACCGATAACCTCGCAGTAGCAAAGAAACCTCATCAGTCACATTCGAAACATATGCTTGGGGCTGACGAGGTCTGAGCAGGACTTCAACACCCCAGGTCAGTCGGGGCCGTAGGAAGGTCGACCAGGATGAGCGAGCGTAGCGAGCGAGACATCAGCGCAGCCACGAGCATGCTCGTGCTGGAGCCCAGCGTTAGTGAGGTGGGAGCATGAGTACGCTGCACAGGTTCAAGGCCTACTTCGGCATGGTCCCGCTCGAGGAATACGAAGACGACTACGTCGACGACCGTGGCCCTCGGGGTATCGACGACCGTGGTCCGCTGGGTGCGGACGACCGCGGTGTGCGCCGCTCGCGTTTCGACGACGATCCGTACGACGCCGGGCGCTCGCGTTTCGGCGACGACCGCTTCGCCGACGATCCGGGCTACCCGGAGCCGGCCTACAAGGCGCCCTATCAGCCCGGCTACACGGTGCCGCGCCGCTCGGAGTTCGCCGACGAGTCCTACTCCGACGACCGTTACGAGCCCCTGCGCCGCCCGACCCGGATCGAATCCGCACCTTCGGGCCGTTCGCGCGGGCTCGGCGGTGGCACTCCGATGGTGCGTGGCACCACGCACGGTGCGCTGGCGGTCGATCCCGAGGCCGAACGGCGGATGGAAGAGCGGCGGATGGAGGAGCGCGCCCGGTTCGAGCCGGCTCCGCGCCGCGCCCCCGTCTTCGAGGACGGAGGTCCGTTGTCCAAGATCACGACACTGCGTCCGCGCACCTATGCCGAGGCCGCGATCATCGGCGAGCGTTTCCGTGACGGTACGCCCGTGATCATGGACCTGGTCGAAATGAGCAACGCCGACGCGCGCCGCCTGGTGGATTTCGCCGCCGGATTGGCGTTCGCGCTGCGTGGTTCGTTCGACAAGGTGGCCACCAAGGTGTTCCTGCTCTCACCGTCGGATGTCGATGTATCGGCCGAGGAGCGCCGGCGCATCGCCGAAAACGGCTTCTACAACCAGAAATAAACCCCGAACCGGGTGCCGCGGCGCGGCGGCGGCCCCGGTCGGGTGAGCCGCGTGGGGGGAAAGGACGCCGGATGCACGGCGCGGGGAGTTTGCAGGACACCGAATCTGAGGCAAAGTGGACAGGTGGCCTTGTTTCAGGTGCTGTATGTACTCCTGTTCCTCTTCTGGCTGTTGCTGATCAGCCGAGTGATCGTCGAGTTCATCCGCAGCTTTGCGCGCGACTGGCATCCGCGGGGGTTCGTCGCCGTCGTTCTGGAGGTGATCTTCACGATCACCGATCCGCCGGTGAAACTGTTGAGGCGCCTGATACCTCCCGTGAACTTGGGGGGAATTCGACTGGATCTGTCGATTATGGTCCTGCTTTTCATCGTGTTCATTCTGATGTCCATCGTCAGCAGGCTCGGGCAGCCGATAGCTCCGGTGTGACAGAATGGGCCGAGAAGAAGAGCTTGCTAGAAGATCTACGCTAGATCTCCGTACGAAGCGCGAAGGGATCCTTCCATGCCGCTGACTCCAGCCGATGTGCACAACGTCGCGTTCAGCAAACCGCCGATCGGGAAGCGCGGCTACAACGAGGATGAAGTCGACGCCTTCCTCGACTTGGTCGAACAGGAGCTCTCGCGCCTCATCGAGGAGAATGCGGACCTGCGCCAGCGGGTTGCTGAGCTGGATGCCGAATTGGCGGATGCCAAGAAGTCGCGTCCCGCGCCGCAGGCGGTGAAACCCGCGCCGCCGCAACCGGAACCGCCGAAGCCCGCGCCCGTTGCGCCGCCGATGCCGGTGCAGGCCGCCGCGCCGGTGGCTCCCAAGGACAACTCCGCCGCGGATGCGAACCTGCAGGCCGCGAAGGTGCTGAGCCTGGCGCAGGAAATGGCCGACCGGCTCACCACCGACGCCAAGGCCGAGGCCGAACAGCTGCTCTCCAACGCCCGGGCGAATTCCGAGCGAATGGTCAGCGAAGCGCAGACCCGCTCGGACGCGATGGTCGGCGAGGCGCGGCAGAAGGCCGATTCGCTGCTGTCGGACGCGCAGACCCGGTCCGACAGCCAGCTGCGCCAGGCCAAGGAGAAGGCCGACGCCCTGCAGGCCGACGCCGAGCGCAAGCACACCGAGATCATGGCCACCATCACCCAGCAGCGCAGCGTGCTGGAGAGCCGCATCGAGCAGCTGAAGACCTTCGAGCGCGAGTACCGGGTGCGTCTGAAGTCCTACCTGGAATCGCAGCTCGAGGAGCTGGAGAACCGCGGTTCGGCCGTTCCGGTCGACGGTGGCGAGGCCTTCGAGGCGGTATCGAACAGCCACGGTCCGGCGTCGTACGCCAAGGGTGGCAAATAGCTCGTCCCGGGTGCCCGCCACCCCGCCGATACGCGGGGTCCGGCGTCGCATGCCGCTGTGTGGTCGTAGTTCTGCCGAGCCGCCCGGCCCCTCGGGGGCGCTGCGGCCCGCCCTGCCCGCCTAGGGGGTGACCATGCTCGTTCTGACGCTCGTCCTGGCCGCGATCGGCTTCGCCCTGTTGGTGACGGCGTTGACGACCGGATCGGTGATCTGGGCGTGGGGTTGCATCGTCGTCTGCGTGATCGGTGCGATCCTGCTGCTGGTCAGCGCGCTGGCCATGCGTGAGCCCGAGGACGGCCCGCAATCGCGTCCCGGCCGTCATGCCAAACGCTGAGCGGGCACGGGTGCGGTGAACGGGGCGGGGAGCAGGGCACGGAAATAACGTTGCCCGCACTGGCTACAATCAAACCTGTAGATCGGCAGTGATCCGGCCATCACCGGGGAGCCTTCGGAAGAACGGCGCCCACCGGCGCCCAGTAGAACCGAACGGGTGAGCCCGTCACAGCTCGCAACGAGAGGTCCGCCCGCCGGAACATCCGGCCGGACAAGCGGGGTGGTACCGCGGCAGCGGCGCACAGGCGCCGACGTCGTCCCCGTGCCCACCGACTGCGCCGAACGAGCGCACTGGCACGAGGGAGACCACAGCCGCCATGGCGGACGAGACATCCACCCGCAACGCCTATCCCCGCGTCGACTTCACCGCCGCGGATGCCGGCTCGCGGCAGGGCGCGAGCGTGTCGTTCCCGGAGCTCGAGCGCCGGGTGCTGGACTACTGGGCCGCCGACGACACCTTCCGTGCCAGCATCGACAACCGCGCAGTGTCTGCGCCGGCGTCCGCCGAGGGGTGCGACGAGTTCGTCTTCTACGACGGGCCGCCGTTCGCCAACGGTTTGCCACATTACGGACATCTGCTCACCGGATATGTGAAGGATTTGGTTCCGCGGTTCCAGACGATGCGCGGTAAGCGCGTGGAGCGGCGCTTCGGTTGGGACACGCACGGATTGCCCGCGGAAATCGAAGCGGAGAAGCAACTCGGTATCACGGACAAATCACAGATCGATGCGATGGGCCTCGCGGAATTCAATGCCGCGTGCAAATCCTCTGTGCTTCGTTACACCAATGAGTGGCGTGACTATGTGACACGCCAAGCGCGGTGGGTCGACTTCGACAACGACTACAAGACCCTCGATCTCGACTTCATGGAGTCGGTGATGTGGGCGTTCAAGTCGCTGTACGACAAAGGTCTTGTCTACCAAGGCTTCCGGGTGCTGCCCTACAGCTGGTACGAGCAGACGCCGCTGTCGAACCAGGAGGCGCGCCTCGACGACGCCTACCGGATGCGCCAGGATCCGGCGGTCACCGTCGACATGCTGCTCGAGGTCGCGCCCGATCATCCGCTGCACGAGCTCGACGGCGCCAACGCGCTGATCTGGACCACTACGCCGTGGACGCTGCCGTCGAACCTGGCGATCGCGGTCCACCCGGACATCACCTATGCCCACGTGCGCGGCAAGGACGGTAAGCGCTACGTGCTGGCCACCGAGCGGGTCTCGCACTACGCCCGGGAACTCGGCACCGCCGACGACGGACTCGAGGTGCTCTCGGAGCACTCGGGCGCGGCGCTGGCAGGCCTGCGCTATCGGCCGCCGTTCGACTTCTTCCTCGGCCACCCCCACGCCCACCGCGTGCTGAACGCCGACTACGTGACCACCGACTCCGGAACCGGCGTGGTGCATCTGGCGCCCGCGTTCGGTGAGGAGGACATGGACGTCGCCTCCGCCAACGGGATCGAGGTCGTGCAGCCGCTCGACGCCGGCGGCAAGTTCACCTCGATGGTGCCGCCGTACGAGGGCCTGATGGTATTCGACGCGAATCCGGTCATCATCAAGGACCTCAAGGCCGCCGGAAAGCTGTTGCGGCACGAGACGATCGAACACTCCTACCCGCACAGCTGGCGATCGGGTCAGCCGCTGATCTACATGGCGGTGCCCTCGTGGTTCGTGGCGGTCACGAAGTTCCGCGACCGCATGGTGGAGCTGAACCAGCAGATCACCTGGGTGCCCGAGCACATCCGCGACGGCCAGTTCGGCAAGTGGCTCGAGAACGCGCGCGACTGGAACATCAGCCGCAACCGGTACTGGGGTGCGCCGATCCCGGTGTGGATCTCCGACGATCCGGCCTACCCGCGGGTCGACGTGTACGGCTCACTGGACGAGCTGGAACGCGACTTCGGCGTGCGCCCGGCGGATCTGCACCGGCCGGGCATCGACGAGCTGGTGCGCCCGAACCCCGACGACCCCACGGGGAAGTCGATGATGCGGCGCACACCCGAGGTGCTCGACTGCTGGTTCGAGTCGGGGTCGATGCCCTACGCGCAGGTGCACTACCCGTTCGAGAACAAGGAATGGTTCGAGGGCACGCCCGATCGCCCGGCGCACAGCCCGGGTGACTTCATCGTCGAGTACAACGGGCAGACGCGCGGGTGGTTCTACAACCTGCACGTGCTCTCGACCGCGCTGTTCGACCGGCCGGCGTTCAAATCCGTTGTGGCGCACGGCATCGTGCTCGGCGACGACGGATTGAAGATGTCCAAGTCCAAGGGCAACTACCCCGACGTCAACGAGGTGTTCGACCGCGACGGCTCCGATGCCATGCGGTGGTTCCTCATGGCGTCGCCGGTGCTGCGTGGCGGCAACCTGATCGTCACCGAGCGCGGCATCCGCGAAGGCGTGAGCCATGCGCTGCGGCCGCTGTGGAACGCGTGGACGTTCCTGCAGCTCTACGCCTCGAAACCCGGTGTGTGGCGGACGGATTCGGCGCATGTGCTGGATCGCTACATCCTGGCCAAACTGGCCGCGGCCCGCGATGTGATGACCGAGGCGCTCGAGGTCTACGACATCGCCACCGCCTGCGACGAACTGCGTTCGTTCGCCGACGCGCTCACCAATTGGTATGTGCGCCGGTCTCGTTCGCGGTTCTGGGAGGAGGACCGCGACGCCATCGACACCCTGCACACCGTGCTGGAGGTCACCTGCCGGCTGGCCGCCCCGCTGCTGCCGCTGATCACCGAGGTGATCTGGCGTGGGCTGACGGGGGAGCGGTCGGTACATCTGACCGACTGGCCGGGCGAGACCGAACTGCCGCGCGATCCGGAGCTGGTGTCGGCGATGGACGAGGTGCGATCGGTGTGCTCGACGGTGCTGAGCCTGCGCAAGGCGCAGAACCTGCGGGTGCGGTTGCCGCTGTCCGAGGTCACCATCGCCGCGCCGGATGCCGAGCGGCTGCGTCCGTTCGCCGATCTCGTGGCCGACGAGGTCAACGTCAAGAAGGTGGACCTGACCACCGATGTGGCCGCCCACGGCCGGTTCGAACTGGTCGTCAACGCCCGCGCCGCCGGTCCGCGGCTGGGCAAGGACGTCCAGCACGTGATCAAGGCGGTGAAGTCCGGACAGTGGCGCGAGGACGACGGTGTGGTCAAGGCGCTGGTCCCCGGACGCGACGACGGCATCGCGCTGCTGCCCGAGGAGTACACCCAGCGCCTGGTGGCGGCCGAACCCGAATCCACCGCCGCCCTGCCCGGCAATGCCGGCCTGGTGGTGCTGAATTCGGAGGTCACCGAGGAACTCGAGGCCGAGGGCTGGGCCCGTGACCTGATCCGCGACCTGCAGGAGACCCGCAAGTCGCTGGGCCTCGACGTCTCCGACCGCATCACCGTGGTCCTGGAGGTGCCGCAGGAGCGTGCGGAGTGGGCGCGGACCCACCGTGACCTCATCGCCGGAGAGATCCTCGCCACCGCACTCGATTTCGGCGCGGCGGGCGCCGGGGCTGCCGACGTGGTCGGTGGTGTACGCGCGGCGATCGCCAAGGCCTGAGTACGCGCGCGAGTCGCGAAACGAGCCCGGTCCGCTTCTGGCGGACCGGGCTCGTTCGTTACCGCGCTGCGAATTTCTGCCCGCCTAGGGGAAAGGGCGGGTGCGAGATCGATGGGCCGCGTGGGCAGGTCGCGTCCGCTGTCAGGTCGGGGTCGGTCCCACGTATACCCAGCTAGACGAGGGTTACACATGGCCGTGGCGGGCGGCGACAGGTGCGAGCGGGGTGGGCGATTCGCCGATTCCCGGTATGACCTGGAGTGTGTCCTGTGAGGCCGAAGCGGATCACGGTTGCGGATTGGCACTTGTGGTGTGCATGTGACTTGCGCTAAAACAGCTATGTCACAGCAACCGTCACTCTTTAGTTGAGCTTAGGTGTTTTTCTCGGATCGACCCCCGCTGAAAACTGCACTACCAGGTAGTTGACCGGCTGAGATGCCCGTGGGGAAGCGGCCATCCCAAGTCCATGCTGTGTGCTGTGTAATCGCCGGTCGGCGTGCCGTGGTGGCTACATGTAATGAAGGGCGAGCACATGGCACCGTCATCCGTGCGCGGATCCTCGCGCCGCAGATCCACCCGCTATCTCCTGGCCGCGATCGCCGCGGCCGTCTCCGTATCGATCTGGGCGGGTCCGGCCACCGCCGCACCCGCCGACACCGGCAGTTCCTCCCTCTCCGGCGATTCCGGGAGCAGTTCCGGGTCGGGGAGCGGATCAGGCTCCGGTAGCGCCAGCGGTTCGGCGGCGCTACCGCTGCCCAGCCCGCGGGCGTCGATCGCCCTGAGCATCGCCGGTTCGCAGGCGGGCAAGCCCTACGAATGGGGCGGGACCGGGCCCAACGCCTACGACTGCTCCGGGCTGGTGCAGTGGGCGTTCCGGCAGGTCGGCATCATGCTGCCGCGCACCACCTGGGAGCAGGCCACCGCCGGCAGCGCCGTGCCGGTCGGCGCGATGATGCCCGGCGATGTGGTCATCGTGAATACCGACGGCTCGCACGAGGGCATCTACGCCGGCGGCGGCATGCTGCTCAACGCCTACGGGCCCGGCGTGCCGATCGGACTGACGCCGCTGAGCGAATTCGACATCTACGCGATCCGGCGCTTCTTCTGAGCCGAGTGTCCGGGCTGCGGGATCTCGCGCCGCAGTCCGGACACTCGCCGACTACTCGGCGGTGTGCGTGCGTCCCGTCGCGATCTGCCGATCCGCTCGGAGGGGCGGGAGCTCAGACGCCCACCGCCTGTTCGATCTCCTCCTCGGCGTCGGAGTCCTCGTCGATGTCTCCGCGGGCTGCGGCGTTCTCGGGCATCGATGTACCGGGGCGGTGTGCTTCGACAGGCATTCCGCTGGTGACCGGGACGGCGGAGTGCGCGGCGCCGGGTGTGGCCGCGTGCGCCGGAACATGTGCCGTGGACTGCGCGTCGCGGCGGCGTTCGTAGACGCCGCCGACCAGCACCAGCACCACACCGGCCGCGAACCACAGCGCCAGGCTCGCGATCCGGCCGCCGAGGCCGCCGTTGCCGTCGAAGTAGAGCAGGCTGCGGGCGCCCTCGACGAAGCCCGCGCCGTTCCAGAACGAATGCAGGGCGCCGAAGAAGCCGTTCTGCAGTTCGGGTCGGTAGATGCCGCCGGAGGTGGTGAAGTTCAGCATCACGAACAGCACCATCACCGCGAGCGTGGTCCAGCGCTTCAGGAACGGGTGCAGGCCGATGCCGATGAAGAGGATCCCCGCGGCGTACAACCAGCCCATCGCCCAGATCGAGGCGTAGTCGTGGTCGACGACGTGGAAGACCGGTCCGGCGAGCACGATGCCGATCACACTCACGACGAACGAGGTGGCCACCGCGGTGAGCGCCCGCACGGCCATGCGCGTGCCCGCTCCGGCGACGCTGATCGCGGCGACGCTGCCGTAGGCGCCGATACTGAGCGCGACGAGCACGAAGAACAGGCCTTGTCCGGTCGGGTCGCCCGAGGCGGTGGGCGCGACGTCGATCGTGTGCAGCGGCAGATTCTGCTGGGCGGTGACGGCGCCGAACACGGTCTCGACGGCCATGGCGGTGGTGTCCGAATTCGCCTTGGCGACAAGCAGTTCGGGGGATTGCGCATCCGGGACGAAGGCGCCGGCCAGATCCCGATGCCGCAGCCGGTCGACGGCATCGGCGCGGTCGGCGAGCGTGACGACCTCGAGCGCGTCACCCGCCCGGTCCTTCAGCGTCTGGGCCATCACCTTGACCTCGGGGCTGTCGCCGACGATCGCGACCTGCACGTGGTTGGGCTCGGGCTGGTGGAAGGCGCCCAGATAGGCCAGGCCCATGCCCAGGCACATGAGCAACGGGGTCAGCAGATGTCCGGCCATGTGCCGTAGCTGGTGCGGAGACATGTTCGCCACTCCAAAGGTTGGTAAATACAACTATTGTTTGTTGTACTATACAACCATGAAGGGGTCGCAGCCATACCCGTCGCGCACTGTGGCGATTCAGACAATTCAGCGTGAGCTCACCGCGTTCGCCCGTCGCGCCCGTGGTCGCGCCGCGGAACTGCATCCGGAGCTGCCGCTGGTGGCCTACAGCATTCTCGATCTGGTGATCGCGCGCGACGGCTGCCTGGCCGCCGAACTGGCCGACTACTTCGTGCTCGACAAATCCACGATGAGCAGGCAGGTGGCGGCGCTGGAGAAGCAGGGCTACCTGGTCAAGGAGGTCGACCCGGCCAACCGCCGCAATCACGTCCTGCACGCCACGCCCGACGGCAGGCGCGTCGCGGCCGACTCCGAACGCGCGCGCAGTGCCGCGGTGAACGAGCGCTTCCGCGACTGGGACGATCGCGACGTCGCCCAGCTCGCCGCCTATCTGGAGCGCTACAACGCCGCCGACGGCGGCTGAACGCCGCACTTCCCCCACGCCCGTCCCCGGAGGGGCGGGTCGTTACACCGTGCTGGTCACTCTTTGCACAGCTCGCGCAGCAGCGGCCCGTACTGGGGATGGCTGAGCGCCGAGGCGAACTGGGCGACCAGATAGTCCGCCGGATTGCCCGTGTCGTACCAGCGGCCGCGAATCACCTGTCCGTAGACCGGGTTCGAGGCGGCGAACACGTTGATCGCGTCGGTCAGGTACACCTCGCCGGTGCGGTGGGTGTACCACTTGTCGACCTGCTTGCGCAGTTCGTCGACGATGCCGGGGGTCACGACGTATCCGCCGATCGCGGCGTAGGCCGAGGGCGCGTCCTCCGGCTTCGGCTTCTCCCGCAGCCCGCTGATGCGCATCAGGCCGGGCTCGAAGGAATCCTCGACCACCGGCACGCCGTAGCGCTGGGAGTCGGCCGGATCCATCGGCATCAGCGCCAGCACCGGCGAACCGGTCTTGTTGTAGGCGTCGATGAGCTGCTGCGCCCGCGGCACCTCGGCGACGAAGACGTCGTCGGGCCACAGCACCAGCATCGGCTCGTCGCCCAGCGTGCGGGCGGCGTTGAGCACCGGGGTGCCGTTGCCGTAGGGACCGTGCTGGTCCAGATAGGTGATGTGGCCGAGCCGGCCGAGTTCGCCGACCTCTTCCACGGCGTCGGCATAGGCGGACTTGCCGTCGGCGCGCAGCTGCGCCACCAATGCCGGATTGGGACGGAAATGGTCCTGGATCAGGGACTTCCCGCCGCTCACCACGATCGTGATATCGGTGATGCCGGAGGCTACCAGCTCCCGCACAGTGTGCTCGATCACCGGTTTGTCGCCGACCGGCAGCATCTCCTTGGGGATGGCCTTGGTCAGCGGCAGCAGGCGGGAGCCGATGCCGGCGGCTGGGATCACTGCCTTGCGGATGGTCATGAACCGATCATCACACACTTCCGCCGCCGGATATGTCGGTCCCCACGCGTAGATTTCCGGGTATGCACTCTGTCCCCGATGCGGCTACCAGCGGTCTCGTGCCTGGTCAGCGCGCATCCGCCGGGGTCGGTACGGGTGCCAGGGGTGGGCCGGCCGTGCATCTGCACGCACAGGAATCCGACAGCAATTTCGGCGCCGACACGGTCGCGGCGCGCCGCTGGGTGCTGCACATCGATATGGACGCCTTCTTCGCCTCGGTCGAACAGCTGACCCGCCCGACGCTGCGCGGCCGGCCCGTACTCGTGGGCGGGATGGGCGGCCGCGGCGTGGTCGCGGGCGCCAGCTACGAGGCGCGGGTCTTCGGCGCCCGGTCGGCGATGCCCATGCATCAGGCGCGCCGGCTGGTCGGCGTCACCGCCGTGGTGATCCCGCCGCGCGGGGTGGTCTACGGCGAAGTCAGCGGGCAGGTCTTCGAAACCCTGCGGTCGTGGATTCCGGTGCTCGAGACGCTGTCGTTCGACGAGGCGTTCGGTGAACCCGCCGAACTCGCCGGCGCCGATGTCCGGCGGGTGCGCGAATTCTGCGAGCAGCTGCGGCAATCGGTGCGGGAGCGAACCGGGCTGGTGGCCTCGGTCGGCGCCGGTACCGGCAAACAACTGGCCAAGATCGCCTCGGGACTCGCGAAACCCGATGGGGTGCGGGTGATTTCACCGGCCGAACAGCAGGCGCTGCTGGCCGGGCTGCCGGTGCGCAAACTGTGGGGTATCGGGCCGGTGGCCGAACATCGGCTGCGGTCGGTGGGCATCGAAACCGTCGGTGCGTTCGCGGCGCTGCCCGAGCCGGAGGCGGTCTCGCTGCTCGGCGGCAGTGTCGGCGCGGCGCTGCATCGGCTCGCCCGCGGGATCGACGAACGACCCGTCGCCGAGCGGGCCGAGGCCAAACAGATCAGCGCCGAAACCACCTACGAGACCGACATCGTCACGCTGGCGCAGCTGCGCCCGGCGATCGAGGCGATGGCCCAGGCCGCACACCGGCGGCTGCTGCGCGACGGCCGCGCGGCCCGCACGGTGGTCCTGAAATTGAAGAAGGGCGATATGAGCATCGTGACGCGTTCGCTCACGTTGCCCTACGCCACGACCGATCCGGCCACGCTCACCGCCGCGGCTCAGCGCTCGGCCATCGATCCCGTCGAACTGGGCTCGATCCGGTTGGTGGGCGTGGGATTCGGCGGTTTGTCCGCGGTGCGGCAGGAATCACTGTTCCCCGAACTCGACCGCGACACCGGTGCGGTGGGCGCCGCGATCTTCGAAGAGCCGATCGCCGCGTCGGCGCCGGCGGCCGAGCCCGTGGTGCCGCCGCCGACGCGTTCCTACACCACCGAGTTCTGGTATCCCGGACGCGATGTCGGCCATCCCCGGTATGGCCACGGCTGGGTACAGGGCAGCGGGCACGGCCGGGTCACCGTCCGATTCGAGACCCGCTCGACAGGGCCGGGACCGGCGTATACGTTCGCTGCCGACGATGACGATCTCACCCCGGCCGATCCGCTCCTTAGTCTTCGTTGAAATTTGGCGGGTAGCGTGAGGCCACTCGTGCACTGCCGCCGGTCGGGTGGGAGCTGTCACGTGAACGGAACCAGACCAACTCGAACGCAAAGGACGAGCATTGAAGCTTCAGATGACTGGACGCATCGCGGTCGCCACCCTGGCAGTCGTGGCTGCGCTCGGCATGTCGGCCTGCGGCAGCGGTGACAAGCACTCGAGCCACAAGTCCACCACGACCAAGGCCGCCGCCACCTCGGCTGCCAACGTGCCGCCGGTGCCCACGGTCGCCGATCTGAACTCGGAGTTGGCGCAAGCGCTGGACCCGGGCGTGCCGGCCGCGCAGAAGGCGCAGTGGCTCGAGGACGGTCAGGACGCCCTGGCCAAGGACCCCGAGATGATGCAGAAGCTGACCGACGCCTACCAGCAGAACAACGCCAAGATCAACGTCACCGATGTGGCGTATCTCGGCGGCGACACGCTGACCGCGAAGGTGGACTTCTCCGTCAACGGCGGTGCGCCGACCAAGGCCGACGTGCCGTTCGTCGCCCAGGACAACAGCTGGAAGCTGCAGAAGAGCTGGGCCTGCGCCGGACTGAAGAACCTGGGCCAGCAGTCGCCCGCGTGCGAGTAGTTCTCGTCGTACCGGCCCGAGTCGTCGGCAGGGCGATGACGAGGGGCTATGCCGTGCCGGAGTCACAACGAAACTAAACAAAGACTGAGAAAGGTCGGACGACTTCGCTCGTCCCGGACACCCCGCGCTAGCATCTGCCTCCGTGACCGACACGATGGTGAGGGCGGACGACACGCCCGCGGCAGGACAGGGACACCGGGTCGACCGGTCACGACTCGCTCGCTGGGCCCAGCCGATCGCGCTGATCGCAGGCCTCCTGGGCGCCCTGTGCGCCATCGCCGTACCGCTGCTGCCGGTCCAGGTCGACCACACGACGCTGTCGTGGCCGCAGCAGGGCTCGACCCGCGGCATCGACGCGCCGCTGGTCTCCTACGCCCCGCTGACCTTCGACGCCACCGTCCCGTGCGCGGCGATCGCGCAGCTGCCCGCGCAGGGCTCCACGCTGACCGCGACCATCCCGGCCGGCGCCCCGGACCTGGAGCGCTACGGTTTCGTCGCGCGGGTGCGGCCCGGCACCGACGGTAAGCCCGGTCAGTTCGAAGCGGTGCTGCGCAATCAGTCTCTGGCCAGTGTGCCGGTGGACCGGCTCGGTGGCGCCTGCGCGTTCACGGTGCATTCCGAAATCTCGCACACCACAGCAACTTTCACCGGTACCGACGCGAAACCGGTGACGCTGCAGGGTGATTGGCGACCGCAGCTGGTGGGCGTGTACAGCGACCTGACCCGGGCCGCCGGAACCAGCGTCACCGCTCAGGTCGACAGCCGATTCTCCGTGGTGCCCACCGTGATCAAGCGGATCGCGACCGTGCTGGCGGTGGTGTTCACCCTCATCGCGCTGGCCGCGTTGTTCCGCCTGGACCGGCTCGACGGCCGTCGCATCCGGCGCTGGTTGCCGCAGCGCTGGTGGAGCTTCGGCGCCGTCGACGCCGTGGTCCTGGGCGGACTGGTGATCTGGCATTTCATCGGCTCGACCACCTCCGACGACGGCTATCAGTTCGGCATGGCGCGCGCGTCGCTGGTGTCGGGTTATATGGCCAACTACTTCCGGTTCTTCGGTGTGCCCGAGAACCCGGTCGGCACACCGCCGTACGACATCATCGCGCATATGACCGAGATCAGCACCGCGAGTCCGTGGATGCGGATTCCGACGCTGCTGGCCGGTGTGGTCACCTGGCTGGCGCTGAGCCGGGAGGTGATTCCCCGCCTCGGGGTGGCGGTGCGCCACGACCGGGTGGCGGTGTGGACCGGCGCGCTGATCTTCCTGGCGGTCTGGCTGCCCTACAACAACGGTCTGCGGCCGGAACCGGTGATCGCGGTCTGTGTCCTGCTCACCTGGTGTTTCGTCGAACGTGCCATCGCGACCCGGCGCCTGCTGCCGTATGCGATCGCGATTTTGGTGGCGGCGTTCAGTTTCACCGCGGCACCCTCGGGCGTGATCTGCGTGGCGCCGCTGCTTGCCGGGATGCGCTCGGTGTTCCGCTTCGGCAGTGCCCGGGCGCGCGAGCTGGCCGCCGATCCGCGGACCGGTGAACCCCGCTCCCGCTGGGCCGTGGGGTACGGCTACGGTGCCCTGCTCGCGCCGCTGGCGACTGCCGGTGCCCTGGTGCTGGCCTTCGCGTTCGCGGTGCAGCCGCTCTCGGCGATGTTCGAGATGCGCCGCGTGCACACCGCGGTCGGCCCGTCCGACCCCTGGTACAACGACTACCTGAACTATCAGTGGCTGTTCATGCCGACCGCCGACGGTTCGATCGGGCGACGCTTCGGCATGGTGGCGATGTGGCTGGGCCTGCTCGTCTGTGTCTTCGTCCTGCTGCGCAAGGGCGGGCGGATCCCGTTCACGGCGGGCGGGCCGGCGCGCCGGCTGCTCGGCATCACCTTCGCGTCGATGCTGCTGATGGCGACCACACCCACCAAATTCACCCACCACAACGGCGTGTACGCCGGACTGGCCGGTGCGGTAGCGGTGCTGACCGCGGTCGCGGTCGGCCCGCGGGTGATGCGGTCGCCGCGCAACCGGGCGCTGTTCGGCGCCGTGGTGGCCTTGGTGATGGCGCAGATCTTCACCAGCGTCAACGAATGGTGGTACGTGTCCAGTTACGGCATTCCGTGGTGGGACAAACCACCGTCGGTCCACGGCTTCGGGCTGAGCAAGGTCTTCCTCGCCGTGGCCGTGGTGCTGCTGGCACTGGCCGGATGGTGGCATGTGCGCGCGCCGGAACCCGGTACCCCGCACCGGATTTCGCGACCGGCGTGGCGATGGGCGAAGATCCCGCCGCTGACCGTGGCCGCGGCGCTGCTGGTGGTGTTCGAGATGGCCTCGTTCGCCAAGGGGGCGGTCGCCCAGTATCCGGCGTTCTCGCTGGCCCGCTCCAATGTGGATGCGGTACTGGGCAAACCGTGCGGGCTGGCCAACGATGTGCTGGTCGAAACCGATCCCAACGCCTCGATGCTGCCGCCATTGACCGGCGACCCGCAGACGACCTTCACCGCCGGCGCCACCGGATTCGTGCCCAACGGGGTCGGCGATCTGACCCCGGAGGGGGAGCCCACCAACAGCAGCAGTATCTCCAGTGCCTTCGACAGCGGGAAGAACCAGGGCGAGGCCGGCACCCAAACCGCCGGTGCGCCACTGCCGTACGGCCTGGACTCGGCCACCACACCGGAACTGGGCACCGCCGGTGAGCAGGATCCGGCCGAACTCACCACCGGCTGGTACCGGTTGCCCCCGGCCGCCGAGCGCACCGGCATCGTGGCGATCACCGCGGCCGGGCGCATTCGCTCGGTCGACAAGGACGGCGTGGTCACCCCGGGCCAGCGCGTCGAGATCGAATACGGCACCAGCGACTCACCGACCGAGGCGCATGCGCTGGGCTCGGTGATCCCGGTCGATATCGGGCCGACGCCGTCGTGGCGCAACCTGCGTGTGCCGTTCGGCCAGATTCCGCCGCAGGCCGATGTGATCCGCATCGTCGCCCAGGACAGCAGCCGCGACCCCAACCAGTGGGTGGCGCTGACGCCGCCGCGCGTCCCGCGCACCACGACCCTGCAGGACATGGTGGGCTCGCGCAGCCCGGTGCTGCTGGACTGGGCGGTGGGACTGCAGTTCCCGTGCCAGCGGCCCTACGATCACCGCGACGGGATCGCACAGGTTCCGAGCTGGCGTATCCTGCCCGATCGCACCGCCGCGCACGACACCACGCTGTGGGAGAGCCACGACGGCGGCGGCCCGCTGGGCTGGAGCCAGCAGTTGCTGAGCTCGCAGACCCTGGCCACGTATCTGAAGGACGACTGGCGCCGGGACTGGGGTGAGTTGCAGCGGCTGACACCGCGCGACACCTCCGCGACCGCCGCGGTGCCCACGGTGACTCGGGAGACCCACGGCGGCATGTGGAATCCGGGCCACATCAACACCGCCTGGGGGTGAGGCCCCTACGGTCCGGCGACGCCTTCCAGTCGCCGGACCTGCTTGGTGGTGAGGTCCTGCAGCGAGGACGGATCCACCTGCGCCGGTGAGGTTTCCGCGATCTGCACGACGCTGCTGCCGACGACGGCGATCGTGGCCGCGGAATACAGCGACATGCCGCCGCTGGTGGTGCGGATCTGGAACGAGCTCGACGCGGAACCGGCCTTCGGCTGATCGAGCCCGCCCAGCCGGTAGTCGACGGAGGTGCCGTCGGCGTCGGTGCCGGAATAGCTGCGGCAGTCGCGCAGCAGTTTCTGCGCCGCCGCGAACGCCTGCGCCGCATTGCCGTCGGCGTAGCTGGCGATATCGATATCGATGCTCGCGAAGTTCGGCGACGAGTAGTGCACCGCGCCCCGGGCGGACGGCCCGCTGTACAGATCACCCACGGGTGCCAGCACTTTCGCGCATTCGGCCGGATCGGTGTGGGAGCGGTCCGGCGGCGTCTGCCCGTTACCGGCCGAGGCGTCCTCGAGCTGCGTGAACCCCGGGGGAAGATCGGCCGGGGTGAGCAATCGCGCCCGCAGCGCATCGGAATCGGTGACGGCCGGGGCGGTGATCGGCGGTACGGTCGCCGTCGCGGGCAGCGACGGCAGCGAATCGTCGTGGTGCCCGCATGCGCTCACCCCGACGACGACGCCCGCGAGCACGACCGCGGCGCGATTCACTCGCCCCATCGCACCTGCGTCCGGACGTCCTGGCGCAGCAGCACATCGGTGTGCGGATCGCGGTAGCACTGATTGCCGCCGATGGTGATCGCGCCCGAAACGGGAAGCGGCAGGCCGAGATCCACGGTGATGGTGCCCGCACCGTGCATCAGGTAGTCGATGATGTCGAGGTCGCCCGAATTGTTGGGCAGCTGCCAGGTGGCCGTTTTCGGCGTCTGGGTGATGTCGAGGGCGATGGTCAGCAGATTGCCGTCGCGCTTGGTGAGCGTCGCGGTCGTCATCTGGTCCAGCGGAACCACTCCCGAGACGCGCTGATGCACCGTCCACACCGCACCCTCGCCGACCGCGTCGGCGGGGAAGGCGATCGCCTCGTACACCGCCTGGTAGAAGGCTTGTTCGATGGCGGCGCGCGCGGTGTCGGGCGTCGACGGGGCCGGTGCCATCCGCAGCGCGGTGACGGCGCCGAGGTCGGTGAACTCGATGCCGGCGTGGGATCCGTCGGCCGCGACCAGTTGCTGATCCAGGGCCGGGTCCGGTGACGTGGCCGTGCCGAGGACGAGGTCCACCCCGTCGGCCTTCGCGTCCGCGGTCAGCGGAATGGCCACCGACGGCGGCGAGAAGTCCCGCACCGCCTGATCGTTGATCTGTTGTTCGACGTGGTGGTCGGTGCGCAGGGTCACCTGCTGGGAGGTGCCGGGGCGCACGGCCGGGCGCAGCGGAGCGTGCGGTTCCTCGCCCGGGGTGACCAGGGTGGCGACCGCGGCGGAGATCGGCAGGGTGACCTCCTTGCCGAAACCCGAGGGCTCGACCTCGGCGTCGCTGGTGGCCTCGGTCCCGTCGCTGCAACCGACGCCGAGCGCGGACAGGGTCACCGCCAGCACCATCAACAGCACTCCCGAGCGCACCGCGCGCGGATTCGGGCCCCGGCCGGACGCGCCCGCGGGGCGCAGACCGGTCACCGAGGCGCAGGAGTGGGAAGACAACACCGTCACGCCGAACAGGGTACGACCGATTCCTGAAAAACAGCTTTGACTCCCGTCCGGCCACGCGCTGGGTGACAGCACCGCGAACCGGTGATGACGTGATAAGGAATGATGTCTAGCTGTGAATACGGACCGGCCGCGTGAGCAGCACCTCGACGACCCCGACGAACCCCCGCGCGAATCCGCGGCGGATCGGGGCGCCGACCGCGACGACGGATCCGGCACCCGCGGCGACAGCGCGGATTCCGCTCCGGCGCGGGACGGCTCGGGCGCCGGCGCTCCCGGCGATTCCGCGACGAACGGGACCTCCGGCACCCCGGCAACCTTCCCGCGCCGCCTGCCGTGGCTGCTGTTGATCGCGGCCGTCGTGCTGGCCGTGGACCTCGGCACGAAGGCCCTGGTGGTGGCGAAGATGACCCCCGGCGAACCGATTTCGGTCATCGGCGACGTGGTGCGGCTGACCCTCATCCGCAATTCCGGCGCGGCCTTCTCCATGGCCACCGGCATGACGTGGCTGCTGACCCTGATCGCGGTCGCCGTGGTGATCGGGGTGATCCGCATCGGCCGCACCCTGCGCTCGCTGAGCTGGGCGATCGGTCTCGGCCTGGTCCTCGGTGGTGCGCTGGGCAATCTGGTGGACCGGCTGTTCCGTTCGCCCGGCCCGCTGCAGGGACATGTGATCGACTTCATCGCCGTCACCAAATGGTGGCCGGTGTTCAACGTCGCCGATTCCTCGATCGTGTGCGGGGCGATTCTTCTGGTGGTGCTGACGGTGTTCGGATTCGAACCCGACGGCACCCGCGCCGGCCACGACGATGACGAGGGCGCCCACGCCGGTGACGATCAGGACGGGAAGGCGGGCGAATGAGAGAGACACGAGCCATGCCGATCCCCGACGGTCTGGACGGCATGCGGGTCGACGCCGGGCTTTCGCGGCTGCTCGGCCTGTCGCGGACGGCGGTCGCCGCACTGGCCGAGGACGGTTCGGTGCAGATCGACGGCGCCGCGGCGGGGAAGTCCGATCGGCTCGTGGCCGGGGCCTGGCTGGAAGTGGAGTTCCCCGAACCGAAACGGGAGCTCACCGTCGAGGCCACTCCGGTCGAGGGCATGAAGATCCTCTACGCCGACGACGACATCGTCGCGGTCGACAAGCCCGTCGGCGTCGCGGCGCACACCGGTGTCGGCTGGTCGGGTCCCACCGTGGTGGGCGGACTGGCCGCGATGGGGTACCGCATCTCGACCTCCGGCGCGCACGAACGCCAGGGCATCGTGCACCGGCTCGACGTCGGCACCTCCGGGGTGATGGTGGTGGCGCAGTCCGAGCACGCCTACACGGTGCTGAAGCGGGCCTTCAAACAGCGCACGGTCGACAAGCGCTATCACGCGCTGGTGCAGGGACATCCGGATCCCTCCAGCGGCACCATCGACGCCCCGATCGGGCGGGCCCGCGGCAACGACTGGAAATTCGCGGTCACCGCCGACGGCCGGCCCAGCGTCACCCACTACGACACCGTCGAGGCGTTCCAGGCCGCGAGCCTGCTCGACATCCACCTGGAAACCGGGCGCACCCATCAGATCCGCGTGCACTTCTCCGCGATCCGCCACCCCTGCTGCGGTGATCTCACCTACGGCGCCGATCCGCGACTGGCCGAGCGGCTGGGTCTGCAGCGGCAGTGGTTGCACGCGCGCAGTCTCGGCTTCGCCCATCCCGCCGACGGCCGCTGGATCGAGATCACCAGCGACTATCCCGACGATCTGGAGCATGCCCTGGATGTGCTGCGCGCGGTGTGACGGGTGCGGCCGGTGAGTGAGAAGTGGCGCCCCGCAATCGGTTTCGCGGTCGTGGTGGTGCTGCTGATCGCCGTCGTGGTCCTGGGCTGGGCGCGGCCGCCGCGCGCGTCGGTCCTCGGCACCGACCGGCTCGGGCCGGACTCCGGTGAACGCGTCGCCGACTATCTCGAGCGCGCGCACGAATCGCTGTCCGGCGCCGACACCGCGCCCCGCTGGGCGCTGGTGACCTCCGATACCGGCCTGAACACCGCTGCCGTCGTCGACATCGGTGCGGGACTGCGTATTTCGCAGGTGCTCTACCACGTTCCGATCGAGCGCGTGTACACCCCGGTGATCACCGTGCCGGTCCCGGCCGGGACCGCCGCGCTGCGGTCCGCGCAGGCGGCGGCCGCCGGCGCGATGGATCACGTGCAGGCCGACGACGACCGCTCCCGGCGCCTGGCGGCGGTGCTGGCCGCGCGCCTGCACTCCGGCTGCGCCTGTGCGGTGAACTTCGTGGTCCGCGGCACCCTCGCCGAGCTGCGAGGTCTGGCCTCGCGCAGCGGGATTCGCAGTGTGCAGGCGCTGCCGCCGGATGCCTCCGCGGGCGCGTTCGCGGTGGTGCCGCTGCTGCCCGAACACGTCGACGTCGTGGCGCCGGGACCCGACGACGGCCCGATTCCCGACCACTGAGGCCGGCCTGCGCTGTCGGTGCCGCGCGGCATAATCGAGGCAGCGGGCGAGGGGAGAGGATGTGCCGGTGGATCGAGACGCAGGGCAGCGGGACCGGGCGCAGGGGGTGCTACTGGGGACGGCCGCCGGTGACGCACTGGGCGCCGGATACGAATTCACCCATCCGGCACCGGATTCGGTGATCGAGATGCGCGGCGGCGGCTCGCTGCGGTGGGAACCGGGGGAGTGGACCGACGACACCGCGATGGCGGTGGGTATCGCGCTCGCGGCGGCCGAACACGGTGCGCTGCACCACCCGGCGGGCCTGGACGCCGTCGCCCGGGAGTTCGTGCGCTGGTGGGACAGCCGCCCCAAGGACGTCGGATATCAGACGAGTCAGGTGCTGCAGTGGCGCAGCGCCGACGCCGCCGATATGCGCCGGCGCTCCTTCGAACTCGACGGGCTCACCGGCGGCAACGGATCGCTGATGCGCACCGCTCCGCTCGCCCTGTGCTATCTCGACGACCCGGACAACTGCGCCCGCGCCGCCCGGGCGGTGAGCGAACTCACCCACAGCGACGTCCGGGCCGGTGAGGCGTGCGTGCTGTGGTCGTGGGCGATCCGGCATGCCGTGCTCTACGGCGATTACGACGGCGTGCGCGGCGGCCTGGCCTTCGTGGACGCCGATTTCTGGGCCGCGGTACTGGACGAGGCCGAATCCGGCACTCCCGCCGACTTTCCGAAGAACGGCTGGGTGGTGCACGCGCTGCAGACGGCGTGGTGGGCGATCACCCATACCGAATCCCTGCCGGCCGCACTGGAAGCGGCGGTGCGCGCGGGCGGCGATACCGATACCACCGCCGCCATCGCGGGCGGATTACTGGGCGCCCGCTGGGGTGCGTCGGCGATTCCGCCGCAGTGGGTCGCGCTCCTGCACGGATATCCGCGGCTGCGCGGCGACGATCTGGTCGCGCTCACCCGCCGCATCGTCGATCGCCGGATCGCACCGCGCGTACGGCCGGATGCCGGATGATTGCCCGCCTGTGGGGCCGGGACCGCGTGCCGTCCGATTCGCCGGAAACGCTCTAGGCTGTCGGACATGTCGATCACCGAGCAGCAAGCGCGCGCACCGGGCCTGACCGCGGCCGAGGTCGCGCAGCGCGTTCGTGACGGGCAGACCAACGATGTGCCGGATCGGGCGAGCCGATCGGTTGCCGACATCGTCCGGGCCAATGTGTTCACCCGGATCAACGCCATCCTCGGCGTCCTGTTCGTGCTGGTCCTGGCCACCGGATCGATCATCGACGGCATGTTCGGCCTGCTGATCGTGGCCAACAGCGTGGTCGGCATCGTGCAGGAGCTGCGCGCCAAGCGGACCCTGGACAAACTCGCCATCGTCGGCCAGGCCAAACCGGTGGTGCGCCGCGACGGTGCCGCCACCGAGGTCGGCCCGAAGGATGTGGTGCTCGACGATCTGATCGAGCTGGGGCCCGGTGACCAGATCGTGGTCGACGGCGAGGTCGTCGAATGCGAACTGCTCGAGGTCGACGAATCCCTGCTCACCGGTGAGGCCGATCCGATCGACAAGTCGGTCGGCGCGAAGGTCATGTCCGGCAGCTACGTGGTCGCCGGATCGGGCGCCTACCGAGCCACCAAGGTCGGCAAGGACGCCTACGCCGCGCAGCTGGCGCACGAGGCATCGAAGTTCACGCTGGTCGATTCGGAGCTGCGCAGCGGTATCGACACCATCCTGAAGGTCATCACCTACCTGCTGATTCCGGCGGGCCTGGTCACGATCTACAACCAGCTGTTCTCCAGCCACCAGAACTGGCAGCACGCGCTGAACGGTATGGTCGCCGCGCTGGTCCCGATGGTGCCGGAGGGCCTGGTGCTGATGACCTCGATCGCGTTCGCGGTCGGTGTGGTGCGGCTCGGCCAGCGCAAATGCCTGGTCCAGGAGCTGCCCGCGATCGAGGGCCTGGCCCGGGTCGACGTGGTCTGCGCGGACAAGACCGGCACCCTCACCGAGAACGGGATGCGGTTGTCGGAGCTGCGGGTCGTCGGCGATGTGCCGCAAGACCGGTTGCGTTCGGTGCTGGCCGCGCTCGCCCACGACGATCCGCGCCCCAACGCCAGCGTGCTCGCCATCGCCGAGGCCATGACCGAGGATCCGGACTGGTCGTCCACCGCGGTCGCGCCGTTCAGCTCGGCCAAGAAGTGGAGCGGCATCTCCTACGGCGAGCACGGGAACTGGCTGCTCGGAGCGCCGGATGTGCTCCTCGACCCGGATTCCGGCATCGCCGCCACCGCCCAGGACATCGGCGCGCAGGGGCTGCGGGTGCTGCTGCTGGCCTCCTCGGATCGGCCCGTCGACGATCCGGACGCGCCGGGCACGGTGACGCCGCAGGCGCTGGTGGTGCTGGAACAGAGGGTTCGCCCGGACGCGCGCGAAACGCTGGATTACTTTGCCGGCCAGGACGTCTCGATCAAGGTGATCTCCGGCGACAACGCGGTGTCGGTGGGCGCGGTGGCCTCCTCGCTCGGCCTGCCCGGTGGTGAGCACGCCGTCGACGCGCGCCGATTGCCTGCCGCCCAGGCCGAATTGGCCGATGTGCTGGACCGCGAAACCACCTTCGGCCGGGTCCGCCCGGATCAGAAGCGGGCGATGGTGGGAGCGTTGCAGTCGCGCGGGCACACCGTCGCGATGACCGGCGACGGCGTCAACGACGTCCTGGCGCTCAAGGATGCCGATATCGGTGTCGCGATGGGATCGGGCAGTCCGGCCACCCGCGCGGTCGCGCAGATCGTCTTGCTGGACAACCGTTTCGCCACCCTTCCGTATGTGGTGGGGGAGGGCCGGCGGGTGATCGGCAATATCGAGCGCGTCTCGAATCTGTTCCTCACCAAGACGGTGTACTCGGTCCTGCTGGCCTTCCTGGTGGGGGTGGCCGGCATCGGATCGCAGATCTTCGATTACGCCCCGCTGTCGTATCCGTTCCTGCCGCGGCACGTCACGATCGCCGCCTGGTTCACCATCGGCATT
The DNA here is from genome assembly GCF_001665865.1 of Nocardia sp. 852002-20019_SCH5090214. Taxonomy (NCBI): domain Bacteria; kingdom Bacillati; phylum Actinomycetota; class Actinomycetes; order Mycobacteriales; family Nocardiaceae; genus Nocardia; species Nocardia sp. 852002-20019_SCH5090214. The sequence goes on from NZ_LZMK01000102.1 coordinate 86,556, forward strand.
CCGGCCTTCATCCTGTCGCTGGCTCCCAACAACGAAAGGGCGCGAACGGGTTTCGTGCCGCGGGTGCTGCGGCTGGCGGTACCCTCCGGCACGGTGATCGGGGTGATGACCTTCATCGCCTACCTGATCGCCTACTGGAGCGCCGACCAGAGCCTGCCGACGGAGGCGCGCGAGGTGCAGATCGGCACGACGGCGCTGATCACGCTGCTGGTGATCGCGGTGTGGGTGCTGGCGATCGTGGCGCGGCCGTGGAACTGGTGGAAAATCCTGCTGATCGCCGGTTCGGTCGCGGGTTATCTGATCCTGTTCACGGTGCCGTTCACCCGCCACTTCTTCAAACTCGACCCGTCGAATGCCGAGCTGACCGGGGTGGCGTTCGCCTGCGGCGCGGTCGGCATCGTGCTGGTGGAGGTGGCGTGGTGGGTCACCGCGATGGTGACCGGTGAACAGCGGCACCTGTTCCCGGATTCGCCGGGCCGGAAGCCGCTGGGGCGCAAGGACTGAGCCGCGACGCGCGTCAACTGGTCGCATGGTATGGCGCGCCGTGAACGTCCTTGTGCCACGCATCGATTCGCAACGCGGGTACCTTCGGCAGTATGGAGGTCCTGCTGCATCAGATCGATGCGTTCGCGGATGCGCCCTTCACGGGTAATCCGGCCGCGGTGATGCCGCTGCTCGGCTGGTTGCCCGACGAGCTGCTGCAGCGACTGGCCGAGGAGAACCGGCTGTCGGAAACGGCCTTCTACACCTCGGCGCTGCCGGTGGAGGCCGGATTGCCGCCCGGTGACGGCCCGGCCTTCTGGCTGCGCTGGTTCACTCCGGCCACCGAGGTCGACCTGTGCGGGCACGCCACCCTCGCCACCGCGGCGCAGATCTTCGACGATATGCATCCCGCCGCCGACCAGTTGCACTTCTACACCCGCAGTGGCTGGCTCGGGGTGAGCCGCAGCGGCGACGAGCTCGAGCTCGATCTGCCGCTCGTGGAATCCGTGGACACCGTCCCGGACCCGGATCTGATCACGGCCCTCGGGGTGCGGCCGCTGCGCGTGCTGACCGGCCAGGACGAGGTGGTCGTGGTCGCCACCGAAGCGGAAGTGGTTCGTGCCCGCCCGAATTTCGCCGCCTTCCCGGTGCTGCGCCGCGGGGTGATCCTCACCGCACCCGGCGACCACACGGATTTCGTTTCCCGCTTCTTCGCCCCCGGCGTCGGTGTCGACGAGGACCCGGTCACCGGTTCCGCGCACGCCCAGCTGGCACCGCTGTGGGCCCGCGATCTGGGCCGCGGCGATCTGTCGGCCCGCCAGCTCTCCGCCCGCACCGGCCGCCTGCGCTGCACGGTCAGCGGCTCGCGCGTGCTGCTCACCGGCCGCTGCCACCGCTACCTCGACGGAGTGGTCCGCCTCCCGCAGGCTGAAATTCTGCCGATCTCGCCCTGAACGAATCCGCTCCCGGCGCCGGAGCGGACCGGCGACCGCCGGGCGCCCGTGACCGCGGCGGTCCGCGGCCGTGCCGACGAATGAGCGCGTGGTCCGAAACCCGCTCGACAGGCGTTACCGGACGGAAGTAGCGTGCGGCTGGTGCGGGTGCGTGGATCGGTGAACGACGTGGAGGAGGCGACCGGCGCGGGAGGTGCCGCCGGGGGTCGAGGACGGTGGAGGCGCTCTCCGGCCGGTGGCGGTGTGGCGGTCGGCGCGGCGGCGTATCTGATCTGGGGCATGTTCCCCGCCTTCTTCGGATTGCTCGGTTTCGCGGGGCCGGTGGAGATCCTGGCGCAGCGGATTCTGTGGACCCTGGTCGTGGTGCTGGTGTTGCTGCTGGCGGCCGGGCGGTTGCGCGAACTGGGAGCGATCGACGGCCGGACCTGGCGGCTGGCGGCGGTGGCCGCGGCGGCGATCTCGATCAACTGGGGGACCTACGTCTACGGCGTGACGTCGGGGCACGTGGTGGAATGCGCGCTCGGCTACTTCATCAACCCGCTGGTCACGGTCCTGTTCGCAGTGGTGCTGTTCCGGGAGCGGCTGGTGTGGCCGCAGTGGGTGGCGCTCGGGCTCGGCGGCGCGGCGGTGGTGGTGCTGACCGTCGACTACGGCAAGCCACCGGTGATCGCGCTCGTGCTGGCCTGTTCCTTCGCCACCTACGGTCTGGTGAAGAAGGTGATCCGGCTCGACCCGATGCGCAGCGTCGCCGCCGAGGGTGTGGTGTCCGCGCCGTTCGCGCTGGCGGTCGTCATCGCGCTGGGCGTGCGCGGGGACGCCGAGTTCGGGCACGGCGCCGGCCACACCGCCCTGATGGTCGCCACCGGCCCGGTGACACTGATTCCGCTGTTGCTGTTCGCCTTCGCCGCCTCGCGGGTGCCGCTGTCGACCATGGGAATTCTGCAATATCTCACTCCCGCACTGCAATTGGCGTGGGGTGTGCTGGTGGGGCACGAGCCGATGCCGGCCTCGCGCTGGATCGGATTCGGGCTGATCTGGACGGCTCTGGCGGTATTCACCGCCGACGCGCTGCACCGATCCCGGCGCTTGGCACGGCGGGACGCGCTGGGTTAATGTCGGATCCGTGGCGATGCTCCCGTAGGCCGACGAGTACCGGTCCGGGGTCGGGATCGTCACTATCAGAGGAGAAATCCTGTCCATCCAGTTCAACCACACCATTGTCGGCTGTCGTGACAATCGGGAATCGGCGCAGTTCTGGGCCGATATTCTGGGATTGAGCGTGGGAACGCCGTGGGGGCCGTTCATTCCGGTCACCGTGCACAACGGTGTCACCTTCGATTTCGCTCCGGTCCCGCCGCATGTCACCGAGATTCAGCCGCAGCATTACGCCCTGCTGGTGTCCGAATCCGAATTCGACGCGGCCTACGCGAAAATCCGGGATCGGGGCCTGAGGTTCTGGGCCGATCCGCGGCAGAGCCGGGAAGGCGAGATCAACCACAACGACGGCGGTCGCGGTATCTATTTCCTCGACCCCAGCGGTCACTACATGGAGTTGCTGACCGTGCCGTACGGCGGATGGCCCGCGGCGACCGGCGAACAGCGATAGTGTGCGACCGGCGGCCGAATTCGCTTCGGCCGCCGGTCTTTTTTCGATCGAATTCCCCCCGTTGTCAGGGCGAGACCGCGATACCCAGCGACAGTGCGGCGAAGGTTTTCGGTGCCGGAGAATCGTAGAACCGATCCATTTCGGTGATCTCGAATCCGGCCTCGTCCAGTAATCCGCGGATATCGCGATTGAGGTGGCATCCACCGGCGATCACCTGCTGAACCGGATCGAGCCGATGCTGCCAGGCACGCACGTTCGCATCCGGCGCCAGCCCGTGCTCGACGAAATGAAATGTGCCGCCGGGCAGCAGAACTCGCCGCACCTCCCGCAGCGCGACGGCGATATCGGGAATCGTGCACAGCGTCCACGTCGACAGCGCGCTGTCGAAACTGTTGTCCGCGAACGGCAACGACTGCCCGTCCAGGCCCGCCCGCTCCACCGGCACCGGCGAGTCCGCGACCCGCGCCGCCGCCAGTCGCCACCCCAGATCCGCCGGCTCCACGGCGCTGACGCGACTCACCCCGGCGGGATAGAACGGCACGTTGCGACCCGAGCCGAATCCGATCTCCACCACCCGGCCACGCAACCCCGCGCACACCCGTCGGCGCAGCCGATCGTTGGCCGGCACTCCACAGACCCGATCCGTCAACCGCGGCAGCACCCGCTCGCTGTAAATTCCCACCCTCTCACTGTGTCAAGTCGCCCTGCGCGCCGCTACCCGTCAGGGCACGGGGGTGACATATTTGCCGAGCCATGTGGTGATGTAGCTCAGCACCTCGGGTGCGATGGTGGTTTCGATGGTCGGGTATTCCTTCGGGCTGCCGGTATCGGCGGGCTGCATCAGATGGTTGAGGCCGTCGAATACGTGGACGTCGGCATTCGGGTTGCCCGCCAGATCCGCCCGCGCGGCCGGGGCGCTCTGGGCGGCCGGAACCTGCATGTCCTTGGTCCCGTAGAAGGCCAGCACCGGAATACGCAGTGCCTGCAGGGCCGGCGCCGGGTCGTAGTCGACCAGGGCCTGGAAATACGGGGTGGTCAGCTGATCGATCGCCGATTGCGGCTGCCGCTGCTCCGGTGGCAGGGAGTCGTTGTGCTCGGTGGCGAAGCGGCGGATCTGTTCGTCGTCGCCGGTGCGGATCAACGTGGTCAGGGTGGTGATGTAGCCGACCTGCTTGCGGATGGCGTCGGCGTCGGCGTGCTCGCTGCGCAGCAGCAGGTCGTTCTGCGCGAGCAGCACATCCGAGCCGGAGACGGCCGGTCCGGCCATCATGATCACGAAGGCGAGCCGGCTGTCGGGGCGGGTGGCGGCCAGCGGCGCGAGATAGCCGCCCTCGCTGTGGCCGAGCAGGCCGATGTGGTTGCCGTCGATATCGGGACGGCTGCGCAGATAGCCCAGCCCGGCCATGATGTCGTCGGTCAGGTCGGTGTAGCTGCAGGTGTCGAGTTGGCCGCCGGTGCCGCCCACGCCTCGGTCGTCGGTGCGCAGGACGGCGTATCCGGCGCGCGTGAGGGTATCGGCGAGCAGCAGGAACGGTTTGTGCCCGGCGATCTCCTCGTTGCGATCCTGGGGGCCGCTGCCGGTCACCAGGACGACCGCCGGGAACGGTCCCGGCCCGCGCGGCCGGGTGAGCGTCCCGGCGATGGTGATGCCGTCGCTGCGATAGGTCACGTCCTCGGAGAGGTACGGCCACGGCGGGTGCGGCTCCTGCGGGCGCAGCGGAGCCGGCACCTTCCCCCGATGCATGGTCAGTGCCAGATCGTGACCGGACTGGGTGAAGGTTCCGGTGACGGTATCGGCGCGGCGGTCGTAGCGGCCGGTGAAATGCGGATCGCCCGGCAATCCGGGGATCGTGAAGGCGATCGCATCCGGGTTGGTATCGACCTGTTCGAGCGGCAGATCGAAGATGCCCTGCGCCGGAACCGTCACGCTCCCACCGTCTTCGGTGAAGGTCACCCCGATCGGCAGCTGCTGGTTCGGCAGCGGCAGGACAGCGTTCCAGTCACCGACGACGGGGGCCGGGCGCGGCGTCGCGGTCACCTTGTCGGAACTCGAGCAGGCGGCCACCAGGGCCACGGCGAGCAGCGTGGCCACTGCCACGATCAGATCCCGATGCCGCCGCGATCTCGGCGGTGTTCCCGCCCAGCCGCGGGATTCCGGCAATTCGGACCTCGTTGACCGCAACGATCGCATGTCTCAACCATGACACACCGCAGCGGGTGTAGAGGTGTTTCGGCAGGTCACGACACTGGGTGGGCACGTGGTCCGAAGATCACGGACAGGGTCGGCGCCGTGTGCGGTCCGGCTCGAACCGGTCTCGGGGGTGTCACTGTGCGGACAACGTCGTTGCCCGCACAACGGTACGCCCGTACCGTAGGGTATGTGAGCAACGACGCTTTACCCGCAGGTTCTGCGGCTCTGCCCGCAGGTGTGCGTGGCTCGGCCGCGGTCGAGTTCGAACCCTTGGTGCGCAATTTCGCGCGTATTGTCGGGGGCCGTGCCGGAGCCGGAGGCGGTCTGACCGTGCTTCGGCACGGTGAGCCGGTGGTCGATGTCTGGACCGGCTACTCCGATCTCACCACGCCCTGGACCCGTGATACGGGTAGCGTCGCGTTCTCCGCGACCAAGGGCATCGCCTCCACTGTGATCCACCGCCTGGCCGACCGCGGCCTGATCGACTACGCGGCCCCGGTGGCCGAATACTGGCCGGAATTCGGCGCGGCCGGAAAATCGCGAATCACGGTGGCGCAGTTGCTCACTCACTGCGCCGGACTGTCCTCGCTGCCGGGTGTCGCCGGCGGACTGGACGAGGTGCTCGACCACGAACTCATGGAACACCGGCTGGCCGCCGCCGCGCCGGACCGGTTGCTGGGGGTGCCGGCCTATCACGCCCTCACCTATGGATGGCTGCTGGCAGGACTGGCCCGCGCGGTCACCGGTACGAGTATGCGCGAGCTGTTCCGCACCGAAGTCTCCGAGCCGCTGGGCATCGACGGCCTGCATCTCGGGCGCCCGGCGCCGGACTCGACCACCACCGTCGCCGCGCTCGCCGGTTCCCGGCTGGCCGTGGCCGGCACCGCACTGGGTGCCCTGCTCCTCGGGCAGGCCGGGCGTTTTCCGGGTCCGCCCGGCGCCGCGATTCGTGCGCTGTTCCTGCCGGGCGTGCATGCCCTCTTCGACGGTGACGAGCCGTCGATCCTCGCGACCGAAATGCCCGCCGGAAACGGCGTATTCACCGCGGGCGCATTGGCCTCGGTCTACGGCGTGCTCGCCGACGACGGCATGATCGCCGGTCGCCGATATCTGTCGGCGCAGACCATGCGTCATATCCGGCGCGTGCAGACGCGCCGGCTCGATCACGCCCTGTTCTACTTCCCGATGATGTGGCATCTCGGGTACCACACGTTCCCTATTCCGGGGGCCTCCTCCGGATTCGGCCATATCGGCCTGGCCGGATCCTTCGGCTGGGCCGAACCGCGGCTGGGCCTGTCCGTCGGATTCGTGCACAACCGGTTCACGCCCCAGTCGTTCGTGTGGGATCAGCTGGCCGCGGCCTGGGTGCTGCCGCTGGTGATTCGCGGCGCGCGGGCCATGCGCGACGGCCGTCGTTCGTCGCAGCGCCGCGCTGCCTGATCGGACGCCGAACTGCCCTGTGCCGCAGAACATCTCGCGGCACAGGGCAGTTCGTTCGTAGAGATCAGGTGAGGTACTGGTAGGTGGGGGAGTCGGGATCCAGCTGCTGGCATTGGATCGGCGAGGCATCCATGCGCGCCAGCAGTGCGTCCAGGCCGGACGGCGCGCCCAGTTCGATGCCGACGAGTGCGGCCCCGGTCTCCCGGTTGTTGCGCTTGACGTATTCGAAGAGGGTGATGTCGTCGTCGGGGCCGAGCACCTCGTCGAGGAATCGGCGCAGCGCGCCGGGTTCCTGCGGGAAGTTCACCAGGAAATAGTGTTTGAGGCCCCGGTGCACCAGTGACCGTTCGATGATCTCGCCGTAGCGCGAGATGTCGTTGTTGCCGCCCGACAGCAGGCACACCACCGTCGACCCCGGCTCGATATCGATCTCCGCCAATGCCGCCACCGCCAGCGCACCCGCCGGTTCGGCGATCACACCCTCGTTCTGGTACAGCTCGAGCATGGCGGTGCAGATGGCGCCCTCGTCGACCTGCATCATGCGGAAAGAGCCCGCGCCCCTGGGGGATTCGGTGCCGATGAGCAGCGGCAGCGACGCATGCGACACCACGCGCCCGCCGAATTTCGAGATCGTGGCATAGGGCAGGTCGCCCACCCGCCGCACGGCCGCGCCGTCGACGAAGGGATCGATCTGCGGCAGCGTGACCGGACCGCCCGCGACGAGGGCGGCCGTCATCGAGGCGGCACCGGCCGGCTCGACGCCGAGGATGGCCGTGGCCGGCGAGCGGTCGCGCAGATAGGTGCCGATGCCGGCCAGGCATCCGCCGCCGCCGACGGGGATGATCACCAGATCGGGAGCGCTGGGCAGCTGTTCGAGGATCTCCACCGCCACGGTGCCCTGCCCGGCCGCGGTGCGGGCGTCGTCGAACGGCGGGACCATGGTGGCGCCGGTGCGGGCGACGTCGTCGGCGGCCGCCGCGGCCGCCGCGTCGAAGGTGTCGCCGACGGCGATCAATTCCACGAAGTCGCCGCCGTGGGCGAGGATGCGGTCGCGCTTCTGCTTGGGCGTGGTGGTCGGTACGTAGATGCGGCCCTGGATCCCCATCGCGCGGCAGGCGAAGGCGACGCCCTGGGCGTGATTGCCGGCGCTGGCGGTGACGACTCCGGCCGCGCGTTCGCCCGCGTCGAGCTGCACGATCAGGTTGTAGGCGCCGCGCAGCTTGTAGGAGCGGACCGCGGTGAGGTCCTCGCGCTTGAGGTAGACGTTCGCGCCGGTGGCCGCCGACAACCGCTCGATTCGCTGTAGCGGCGTCGGCTCGACGATGTCGGAAATTCGCTTGGCGGCCGCGTCGATCTCGTCCGCGCTCAGTTCGGGCAGCGGAGCGGATACTTTCTCTACGACATCCAGCGGTTCAGACACCCGAACATGCTATCGGTCGCGCTCGGTCCGGCGCGCGGCAGTTTCCGTAGCGGTCCGGAACGCCCGGAAACCGGCGACGCCCGGACCGTAGGCCGGGCGTCGCGGCGGTGATCGTCGTGGACCGGTGACCGTGGTGATCCGGGTGAATCAGGACTTCGGGGTCAGGACGAAGACCGGGATCTCGCGGGCGGTCTTCTCCTGGTAGTCGGCATAGTCCGGGTAGGCCGCGACGGCGCGCTCCCACCAGACGGCCTTCTCCTCGCCGGTCACCTCGCGTGCGGTGTAGTCCTTCACCACATCGCCGTCGCGCAGTTCGACGGTCGGGTTGGCCTTGAGGTTGTAGTACCAGACTGGATGCTTCGGAGCGCCGCCCAGTGAGGCTACCGCCGCGTACTCGCCGTTGTGCTCGACCCGCATGAGCGGAGTCTTGCGCAGCTTGCCGGTCTTGGCGCCGATGCTGGTGACCAGGATGATCGGCATCCCGCGGTCGAGCAGGGTATTCGCTTCGGACCCGTTGGAAGCCTCGTATTTCTCGGCCTGCTCGCGGGCCCAGTCGGATGTGCTGGGTGCGTAATCTCCGGTGAGTGGCATGCCCGGCACAACATCGACGGCCACGGATGTGTTCCCCACGCCCTTCGTGACCGGATCGCCGCAAATGTTCGGTGGACCGAAATTCCGGATACGTGTAGCCTGACGACATGACAGCGGTCAGCCCCATCGTTCGCCCGGTCCGCCGTGCCACGCATACGGTGCGGATCGCGGGGGTGCCGTGGCCGGTGTACAAGCTCGAGTCCGTCGCGCTGGGCGCGCTGCTCGCGCTGATTCTGGGCCTCATCACCGGTTCCGCAGAGCTCGCCGTCCTGGTCGCCGCCGGCGCAGCGGCGCTGCGATGGATTGTGGGAGCTGTTGCCCATCGAGGTAGCACCGCCTGACGGCGACACCACCCGCGCACGGTAGTCGAATCCGCGTGCGCCCAGCCCCTCGTACGGACCATCGAGGAGTCCGGCGTGGCGCCCCGGTGTGCCTCAGCTCGCCAGGCAGCCCGGGCCGAGCAGCGCTTTCAGATCACCCATCAGTGCCGAGGACGGGGAGACCCGCAGGTTGTCGGCGACCTTGAGCATCGTGGTCTTCTCGCGTGATCCGACGTGGCGGATGTGCACATCGGCGGTGCCGGGGTGGCTGGACAGGACCCGCTTGAGCGCGCTCACCTTGTCGGGAGTGCACAGCCGGGTCGGGATCGTCACCGCCAGAGGCTTCTCCATACCGATCGACGACAGATCCGGCACCACCAGATCGTTGGCGATCAGCGAGATCCGGTCGTCGCGCACCGAGACGCGCGCCTTCACGAGCACGACGGCGTCCTCGGCGATGTCCATCCCGTACACCGAATAGGCCTGCGGGAAGAACAGCACCTCGATACCACCGGTGAGGTCCTCCAATTGTGCCGAGGCCCAGGGCATTCCGTTCTTGTTGACGCGCCGGGTCACCGAGGCGAGGATGCCGCCGATGGTCACCTGGGCGCCGTCCTTGACATCGCCCTGCAGAATGGCCGGAATCGGCGTGTCCGCCTGTGCGGCGAGCACATGCTCGACCCCGTTGAGCGGATGGCCGGACACGTAGAGCCCCAGCATCTCTCGTTCGAGGGCCAGCTTGTGCTTGGCCTCCCACTCCTCGTCGGGCACCTTGACGTCGAAGACCGAGGAGATCGAATCGTCGGCGTCGTCGAGCCCGCCGAACAGGTCGAACTGCCCGATCGCCTCGGCCTTCTTGGTGGCCATCACCGCGTCGATGGCATCGGAATGCACGAGCAGCAGGCCCTTGCGCGGATGTCCGAGGGAGTCGAAAGCGCCTGCCTTGATGAGGGATTCGGTGACCTTCTTGGTGCAGGCGATGGTGTCGATCTTGTTCAGGTAGTCCGAGAAGTCGGTGAACTTCGACTTCTCGGTGCGTGCGGCGATGATCGAGGACACCACGTTGGTGCCGACGTTGCGCACCGCGCCCAGGCCGAAGCGGATATCGGTGCCGACCGGCGCGAAGTTCTGTTCGGACTCGTTGACATCGGGCGGCAGCACCGTGATGCCGAGGCGGCGGCAGTCCGACAGGTAGACCGCGGCCTTGTCCTTGTCGTCGCCGACGCTGGTGAGCAGGGCGGCCATGTATTCGGCCGGATAGTTGGCCTTGAAGTAGGCGGTCCAGTAGGAGACCAGGCCGTAGGCGGCGGCATGCGATTTGTTGAACGCGTAACCGGCGAACGGGAGGATGGTGTCCCACAGCGCCTTGATCGCGGCCTTGGAGTAGCCGTTCTCCAACATGCCCGCCTCGAAGCCCTCGAACTCCGCGGCCAGCACCTCGGCCTTCTTCTTACCCATCGCGCGGCGCAGGATATCGGCTCGTCCGAGCGAGTAGCCGGCCACTTTCTGGGCGACGTGCATGATCTGCTCTTGATAGACGATCAGACCGTAGGTTTCGCCGAGGATGTCCTTGAGCGGTTCCTCGAGCTCGGGGTGGATCGGCTTGACCTCTTGGCGCCCGTTCTTGCGGTCGGCGTAGTCGTTGTGCGCGTTCATGCCCATCGGGCCGGGGCGATACAGCGCGCCGACGGCCACGATGTCCTCGAAGGCGGTGGGCTGCATGCGTCGCAGCAGATCGCGCATGGGCCCACCGTCGAGCTGGAACACACCCAGCGTGTCACCGCGGGCGAGCAGTTCGAACGTTTTCGGATCGTCCAGCGGCAACGCGTCGAGGTCGACGTCGACGCCGCGGTTGGCCTTGGCGTTGTCGATCGCGTCACCGAGCACGGTGAGGTTGCGCAGGCCGAGGAAGTCCATCTTCAGCAGGCCGATGGCCTCACACGACGGATAGTCCCAGCCGGTGATGATGGCGCCGTCCTGGGCTCGCTTCCACACCGGGATCGCGTCGGTCAGCGGCTCCGAGGACATGATCACCGCGCAGGCGTGCACGCCGGCGTTGCGGATCAGGCCTTCCAGACCCTTCGCCGTGTCGTAGATCTTGGCGATATCGGGATTGGATTCGATGAGGGTGCGGACCTCGGCGGCCTCTTTGTACCGCTCGTGCTCGGGGTCGGTGATACCCGACACCGAGATGTCCTTGGCCATGATCGGCGGCGGCAGCGCCTTGGTGATCTGATCGGCGATCGCGAAGCCGGGCTGGCCGAACAGGACGCGGGCCGAATCCTTCAGCGCCGCCTTGGTTTTGATGGTGCCGAAGGTGATGACCTGGGCGACTCGGTCGGTGCCCCACTTCTCGGTGGCGTAGCGGACCATCTCACCGCGGCGGCGATCGTCGAAGTCGATATCGATATCGGGCATCGAGACGCGCTCGGGATTGAGGAATCGCTCGAACAGCAGACCGTGCGGCAGCGGGTCGATATTGGTGATCTTCAGTGCGTAGGCGACCAGCGAACCGGCGGCCGAACCGCGGCCCGGCCCGACCCGGATCCCGACCTCGCGGGCGTGGTTGATCAGGTCGCCGACGACGAGGAAGTAGGCCGGGAAGCCCATCTTCAGGATCACGTCGATCTCGTACTCGGCCTGATCGAGGTACTTCTGCGGGACACCGTCGGGGAAGCGGTACTCCAGGCCGCGCGCGACCTCCTTGCGCAGCCACGAGGCCTCGGTCTCACCCTCGGGCACCGGGAATTTCGGCATCCGGTCGCGGTGGATCCACACATCCTCGTAGGACTGCACGCGCTCGCCGATCAGCACGGTGTTGTCGCACGCTCCGGGGACCTCGCCGTCCCAGATCTCGCGCATCTCCGCGGCCGACTTCAGGTAGTAGCCGCTGCCGTCGAATTTGAAGCGGGTCGGGTCCGACAGCGTCTTACCGGTCTGAATGCACAGCAGCGCTTCGTGATTCGTGGAGTCGGATTCGTGCACGTAGTGGCAGTCGTTGGTGGCCAGCGGCGGAATGCCCAGCTTCTTGCCGATGTCGATCAGGCCTTCGCGCACCCGGCGCTCGATGGACAACCCGTGGTCCATCAGCTCGAGGAAGAAGTTGTCCTTGCCGAAGATCTCCTGCCACTTGGCCGCGGCCTCCAGCGCCTCGCGCTCGTGCCCCAGTCGCAGCCGGGTCTGCACCTCGCCCGACGGGCAGCCGGTGGTGGCGATGATCCCCTCGGCGTACTGGGCGATGATCTCGGCGTCCATGCGCGCCCACTTGCCGAGCTGGCCCTCGATCGAGGCCAGACTCGACAGCTTGAACAGGTTCCGCAGACCGGTCGCGGTCTCGGCGACCATCGTCATATGGGTGTAGGCGCCGGAGCCGGAGACGTCGTCGCTCTTCTGGCTCGGGTCACCCCACTGCACGCGCTTGGTGTTGAACCGGGACTCGGGCGCGATGTAGGCCTCGATGCCGATGATCGGCTTGATGCCCTGCTTCTTGGCCGAGTTGTAGAACTCCGAGGCGCCGTACATATTGCCGTGGTCGGTCATCCCGACCGCGGTCATCCCGAGCCGCTCCGCCTCCTTGAACAGGGGCGTGATCTTGGCGGCGCCATCGAGCATCGAGTACTCGGTGTGATTGTGCAGATGTACGAATCCCGAGTCGGCCACGCGAGGAATCCTAGTCGACCGGACCGACAGCCGACGCCAGGGAACTACATGCGTGCAATTCGGAGCTCGGCGTGTCGGGCGAGTCTCCCGGAATCGCCGGGAATGCCCCGCATCGCCGTGGCGAACCTCACCGCCGCGACCGCGGCGGGCGGGCGATCGCCGGAACGGATTCGAGTGGCACCGGTAACGCCGCGCGGGCCCGGCGGCGATAACCCGGCTGCGAGAGACGAACGGTCCGGAAGGGCAGATCGGTGCGTCACGGCGGTCGGCGGTCATCGTGCCGCTCCCCGTCTCGCCGATGACGGTCGACCGAGACGAGGGCGGTCGGCCGTCATCATTTCTTCGTCGCCGTCGTTCTCTTCGCCGTCGAACGCCGTCCCAGGTAGCTGCCGGCGGATCGCGGACGGGCGGGCTCCCACTACTCGCATCTCTGCCCTCCGATGCCGGCGAGCATTAACGTAATCACGCGCCCGGCGGGATAATTCGAGTAGTTCGCTACTCGCGAGCGGCACGGTACGGGGCGGGAGGATTGCCGGTATGAAGCGTTTGGTTGTGTGCTGTGACGGCACGTGGGGATCGGAGAGCAATCCGACGGTCTCCAATGTTGTGAAGATCGCCGAGTCGGTGCGGTCGAGCGCCGTCACCGACGCGGGCGACCATGTGGGACAACGGGTTTTCTATGTCGACGGCCCCGGCTCCCGCGGCTATCTGGCCGACAAACTGCTCGGCGGCGCGTTCGGGCTCGGCCTCGACGCCAACCTGTCCACGATGTACTGGCAGCTGGCACTGAACTGGGAACCGGGAGACGAGATCTACGTCTTCGGCTTCAGTCGTGGCGCCTATACCGCCCGCAGTCTCGTCGGGATGATCAACCGGCTCGGACTGCTCACCGCCGACGCGATGGTCGAGCGCGCCTATCCCGAGGCGTTGAAGATCTACCGTCAGCGCAAAGTGGATCCCGACGGTCCGGATCGGCCGGAGTGGATCGAATTCCGTGAGCGCAACTGCGTCTATCCGGTGCCGATCACCTTCCTCGGCGTCTTCGACACCGTCGGCGCGCTCGGGGTGCCGCTGCTGACGTCGTGGCGCTACCGCTTCCACGACGTGCGGCTGTCGCGAAATGTGCGGTACGCGCGGCAGGCACTCGCGATCGACGAACGCCGCCGGATGTACGCACCGTGCCTGTGGGAGATCACCGACGACCCCGAGGGCGGCCCGAGCGGAGCCGACCGGGTGCAGCAGATCTGGTTCGAGGGTGTGCACACCGATATCGGCGGTGGCTACGCCGACAGCCGGCTCTCCGACATCACGCTGCGGTGGATGGTGGAGCAGGCGCGGACCGCCGGATTGAGCTTCGACGACGAGCGCATCGAACAACTCCTGAACCGCCCGGCCGCCGTGCCCCCCGTGCCATCGGCCGCGGCGCCGGAGCCGGCGGTCACGGTGCCGGATTCGCCTCCGCGGGCGCACGATTCACTCACCGTCTTCTACCGCGTCCTCAATCGCGTGGGCTGGGCGCTGCATCCGCGCAACCCCCGCTTCTACGCGGATTCCTGGCGCCGTCTGTCCGCGCCGGGTGATCGACGTGTCTACCTCGCGGACTGTGCCGCGCCGTGCCCGACCTACCGCCCACCGAACGTCGTCCGCTGGGCCGAGGAACTGGACGGACCGTTGCCCACCCTGCCGGTCGGTGAGAGCGACGACAGCGTCGACGATCACCCGGCAGGCGAACCTGTCGTGGGCGGACAGCACCCGGCGGGTAGCGGCTCGGTGGCCGGCACCGCCGCCTGATCGCCGCCGCCTGATCGCCGCTGCCCATCACGGCCTTCGCCAGGTGCGTTTGCCGGCGGTGCGGAGCTACGGCCCTGCTGATGCGCCGGAAATGACCGGTTTCGGCAACCGCCGGGATGGCCGACGGCGAATCGGCAGCGCCTCGCTCGCCGTGTGGCGCTGCCGGTTGCCGGGCTGTGCCCGCCGGCTGAACCTGTCCCCGGGCGTGTCCGCTGCGCGCCCGGGTTCGCTTGTGTCTCAGCGCCTTAGGCGGGCGCGGCGACCCGAGTTCCGCATGCGCCGAGGGCGCGTGACCTGATCGAGATAAACCCGGTGTGTGATCGGTCGCACACATCACTGCAGGTCCAGCCGATTTTTCTCAGCGTAATAACATCCGTTGTTCACTTGACGTTATGTTTACGTTAACTTGCCGCAATCATTCTGTGACTCACCAAGAAGCAGACAAACGGTCTGTTTTCACCGCGGCGAGCGGGCTTTTGTTCTGTAGATCGTCGCGTTGGTCCCACCACCGTTCGACGCATCCGGAGTTCATATCGCCATGCAGATCAGAAGACTGTTACCCCTCGCCGTCCTCGCCGCCGTCGTCACCGTGCCCGTCGCGGCCCACGCCGATGCCCCCGCTGTGCCGCCGCAACTGCAGCAGTTGGTGCAGGGATTGCCGCAGACGCAGCAGGACCAGGCTCAGCAATTCCTGCAGACCCTGCCGCAGCCGCTGCAGCAGGTGGTCCCGCAGACCTATTCCGACAACCTCGACGGCTGGATCAAGCACGCGCTCTTCGTGATGGGCCAGCACGGCATTCCGGGCAGCTACGACGGCATCTACCGCAATGCCATGCGCGAGTCGGGCGGCAACCCGCGTGCCATCAACCTCTACGACTCCAACGCCGCGGCCGGCATCCCCTCCAAGGGCCTGATGCAGGTCATCGATCCCACCTTCGCCGCCTATCACGTGGACGGCACCTCGGGCGACATCTACGACCCGGTCGCCAACATCGCGGCCGCCTGCAACTACGCCGCGCACCGCTACGGCTCGATCGACCACGTGTTCTCGGCGTACTGATCCGGGCTCGATCCGGCCTCAGCGCACGAGTAGCGCCACCGGCAGGCGGGCGAACAGCTTCTCCAGCCGGGTGCGGCCGGTGAAGGTGTGGCCGGTGAGGCGGTCGGTCCAGGTGCCCGAGGGCAGGTCGAGGACGGTATCGGCCCACCCGCCCTCGGTCAGGGCCACGCTGTAGCGGGTCGCGGCCACGATCACCTGCGGCGCCTCACCGCTGCGGCCGCGTGCGTATCCCACCAGGTGCTCGCTGCGGTCGCCGCTGCCGAACAGCGGTGTGTAGGAGCCGCCGACGAAGCAGTCGGGCCGCTCCCGCCGCAACCACAGGGCGTAGGCGACGATCCACATCTTCGCCGCGCCGGAGTTCTCCAATTCCGGTGTGCCCGTGAGCGATTGCAACATCGCCAGGCGATGGCCGAAATCGACCGGCCGCCGGTTGTCCGGGTCGACCAGCGAGTCCTCCCACAGCTCGCAGCCCTGATACACATCGGGGATGCCGGGACCGCACAGCTGAAGCAGCTTCTGCCCCAGCGAATCCGACCACGCGTGCGGTGCGAGGCGGGTCGCCAGCTCACCGAGTTCGGCACCGACCGGCCCGTCGATCACGGTGTCGAGCCAGCGATGCACCTCCGCCTCGAAGTCGACGTCGGGTTCCTCCCACGAGGACCGCAGACCGGCCTCGCGCACCGCCTTCTCGGCGAACAGGTGCAGGCGTTCGCGAAACCGCGGCACCGTGGCGGGGCGCCGCCCGTCGACCGGCCACACGCCGAACATGTTCTGCAGCAGGAAGTTCGCGGTCGGCCCGTCCGGCGCGGGCGCGAGTTCCAGCCAGGCGCCCACCGCCTTGGCCCAGCTGTCGGCCACCTGCGACAGCACCGTGATGCGGGCGCGCACATCTTCGCCACGCTTGGTGTCGTGCGTCGACAGCGTCGTCATGGTGGCCGGGCGGCGCACCGCGCGTTCGGCATTGGCGAGATGGAATTCCAGCACCGAACGGCCGAACCGGCCCGGGTCGCCGCCCATCTCCTGCAGTGACACCAGACGCGACGCCTGATAGAACATGGTGTCGTCGACCGCCTTGGCCGCGACCGCGCCGCCGACCTGATGCATCCGCCGCGCCGCTTCTCCGCCGGCGGCCAGGGCCCGCACCAGGACCGACAGCGGGGCCGTCAGCTCCCGGTTGCGCTGCTGCACCTCGGCCACCACGGTGCCGAGCACCCCGGACAGGGGTGCGTAGTCGGTGCGGTACACCGGCATATGGGACAGCACCTCGATGGTGGCGTTGGTCAGCGCCATATCGCTGATCGCGGCGGAATCGAATCCGTTCACCGCCGCGTCGCGCTTCACCGCGCCGACCAGTCGCCGGACCTCGGGCACGAGCAGGCGCTCGGCCACCGCGCGTTTGATGCGGTGTTCGGTATCGGCCATCCAGGCGGCATCGCTGCCGTGTCCCGACATCCGCCGCGACAACTCGGTGAGCGCGTTCTCCCCGGCCGGATCGACGAAGATGCCGCCGACCTCCGCGAGCGCTTCGTATCCGGTGGTGCCGTCGACGGGCAGGGTGGCGTCGAGCGGTTCGTGGCGGCCGAGCACCTTCTCCACCAGCAGCAGCCGCTGCGGGCCGATCAGCCGGCGCAGTTTCGCCAGATAGGCGGCCGGATACGCCAATCCGTCGGGATGGTCGACGCGCACCCCGTCGATGAGATCGTGTTCGCACCAGGCGGCCAGTTCGCGATGGGTCAGGTCGAAGACCGCCGGCTCCTCCTGCCGGATCGCCGCCAGCTCCGAGACCGCCAGGAATCGCCGATAGCTGCAGATCCCGGCCTTCCAGCTGACGAGGCGATAGTGCTGGCGGTCGTGGATGCGCAGCGCGTTCTCCCCGTCGGTGCCGGGCGCGATCGGGAAACGCAGATCACGCAGGGCCAGGACCGGTTCGGGGCCCGAGCGGTCGACGGTCAGCGCGGCCGGATCGTTCTCGCTGTGCAGTACGGGCAGCGCCAGCCGCCCGCCCGCGCCGTTACCCGGGCTCCAGTCGATGTCGAAGAAATGCGCGAATTTCGAATTCTTGCCGTTGCGCAGCACATCCCACCACCACGGATTGCGCCGCGGATCGCCGACGCCGACGTGATTGGGCACCAGATCGACGATCAGGCCCATACCGCGGCCGCGGACCTCGTCGGCGAGCGCCTTCAGCCCGCCCGGCCCGCCCAGTGCCGCCGACACGGTGGTCGGATCGGTGACGTCGTAGCCGTGCGCGGAGCCCGGCATCGCGGTCATCACCGGGGACAGGTACAGATGCGAAATACCCAGCTGCTGCAGATATTCGGCGATCGCGCGGGCATCGGCGAAGGTCAGGGCGTCCGGGCGCAGCTGTAGCCGGTACGTGCTGCGCACGGGGGTCCGGCGGGCGATCGGGCCGGTGCGGTGTTCAGGGGAAGGGGTGTCTGTCATCTCGATATCGGTGTGGATTCGGTACGGCGGAGAACGAGCAGGCAGCGAGCGGGTACGGCGACCGTAGCCGCTGCGGGGTAGGTGGCATCTGTGCGCCCGGTGGGTGTCGAGCAGTCCAGCGCCACCGTCCAGTGCGCGCCGAATTCCGGTCCGGGTACGGCGAATTCGAGGGGTGCGTCGTGGGCATTGAAACACAGCAGGAAGGAATCATCGCGCACTCGTTCCCCGCGCGGGCCCGGTTCGGCGATCGCCTCGCCGTTGAGGAACACCGCCAGGGAGCGGGCGAAGCCGGTATTCCAGTCGGCGGTGGTCATCTCCGTGCCGCCGGGGGTGAACCACGCGATATCGCCGGCGCTGGGGAGTTCGTCGGGTGCGGCGTCGGGGAGTTCGCCGGGGCGTCCGTCGAAGAAGCGCCGGCGCCGGAACACCGGATGGGCGTGGCGCAGCGCGAAGGCGGTGCGGGTGAACGTCAGCAGGTCGGCGTATTTCTGCGCGGCGCCCCAATCCATCCAGGACAGTGGCGAATCCTGGCAGTAGGCATTGTTGTTGCCCTGCTGGGTGCGCCCGATCTCGTCGCCGTGCAGCAGCATGGGTGTGCCTTGCGACAGCGCCAGCGTGGCGATCATGTTGCGGCTCTGGCGATCTCGCAGCGCACAGACCTCCGGATCGTCGGTGGGACCCTCGATACCGCAGTTCCAGGACCGGTTGTAGTCTTCGCCGTCGCGATTGTCCTCGCCGTTGGCGTGATTGTGTTTGTCGTTGTAGGACACCAGATCTCGCAGTGTGAACCCGTCGTGGGCGGTCACGAAATTGATGCTCGCGCCGGGGCGGCGGCCGGTGGCCTCGTACAGATCGGAACTGCCAGTGAACCGGGAGGCGAATTCGCCCAGGGTCGCCGGTCGGCCGCGCCAGTAGTCGCGCACGGTATCGCGGTACTTGCCGTTCCACTCGGTCCACAGCCCCGGAAAGTTCCCGACCTGGTAGCCGCCCTCGCCGACATCCCACGGTTCGGCGATCAGTTTGACCTGGCTGACCACCGGGTCCTGCTGCACCAGATCGAAGAAGGTGGAAAGCCGGTCCACATCGTGTAATTCGCGCGCCAGCGTGGCCGCCAGATCGAAGCGGAAGCCGTCGACGTGCATCTCGAGAATCCAGTACCGCAGCGAATCCATGATCAGCTGCAGGGTGTGCGGATGGCGCACATTGAGGCTGTTGCCGGTGCCGGTGTAGTCCATGTAGTGCGCCGGATCGTCCTCGGCCAGACGGTAATACGCCGCGTTGTCGATCCCGCGCAGGCCGATCGTCGGTCCCAGGTGATTCCCCTCGCCGGTGTGGTTGTAGACCACGTCGAGGATCACCTCGATGCCCGCGCTGTGCAGCGCCCGGACCATCGCCTTGAATTCGGTGACCGCGGCCCCGGCCCGCGGGTCGGCGGCGTATTCGTGGTGTGGTGCCAGATAGCCGAAACTGTTGTACCCCCAGTAGTTTCGCAGTCCGCGGTCGAGCAGGATCCGGTCGTGCAGGAACTGGTGGACCGGCATCAGTTCGATCGCGGTGACGCCCAGCGACAGCAGATGGTCGATGATCGCCGGGTGCGCGATGCCCGCGTAGGTGCCGCGCAGTCGCTGCGGAATCGCCGGATGCGTCATCGTCATACCCTTGACGTGGGCTTCGTAGATGACGGTTTCGTGATAGGGCCGCCGCGGTGCGCGGTCACCGGCCCAGTCGAAGTACGGGTTCACCACCACGCCGGTCATGGTGTGTCCCAGCGTATCCGCGCCGTAGGTGTGCAGGGTGGCGTCGGCGGCGAATCGGCCCGCGAAGGCCTTGCCGTAGGGATCGAGCAGTAGTTTGCTGCTGTCGCAACGCAGACCGCGGGCGGGATCGTAGGGGCCGTGCACGCGGAACCCGTAGCGCTGCCCGGGGGCGACGGTGGGTAGATAGGCGTGCCAGACGTATCCGTCGACCTCGTCGAGCGGGATGCGGTGCTCACCGCCCGCACGATCGATCAGGCACAGCTCGACCCGCTCGGCAACTTCGGAGAACACCGAGAAGTTGGTGCCGGCGCCGTCGTAGGTCGCGCCCAGCGGATAGGCGGCACCCGGCCAGACGCCGAGAGGCGTCATCTCACCGGATGTATCGGGCCGAACCATATATCGACAGTAACCGTCGCGCCGGAGCCGCCGGTGCGGGTGGGCCGGGTCGAGCCGGGCCGGTAATCCGGTGGCTATCGATGGCCCGGCCGCGGCCGACGGTCCGCGCGGGTTGCGCGGCACCGTGGTTACCGCAGGCTGCGCCGCCAGGTCTGCCCGACCAGGTCGGCGCCGAAACTGTGGTGTGGCCGGGAATCGACGAGCTCGAATCCGGCGCGCTGGTAGATCCGCCGCGCCGCGGTGAGCACATCGTTGGTCCACAGCACCATGTCCCGATATCCGGCCTCGGTCGCGAATCGCAGGCACTGCTCGACCAGTGCGGTGCCGACGCCGAGCCCGCGCGCCGACGGTTCCACGAGCAGCAGCCGCAGCCGGGCGGTGGTGTCGTCCTCGCGCACGCAGAACACCGCACCGGCCGCCGCGCCGCCGGCCTCGGCGATCCACGCCCGCTCGCTTTCCGGATCGTGCCCGGCCAGGAAGTCGGCCACGATCTTCGCGACCAGCGCCTCGTAGTCGGTGTCCCAGCCGTATTCGGCGGCGTAGAGCACCGCATTGCGCTGGATGATCCAGCCGTAGTCGCCGGGACGGGGAGATCGGAGACGGACCTCGCGCGCGCGGCTCGCCGCTGGTGAACTTGCGCGGCTCGCCGCGGTGGCCGGGTCGAGCAGTTGTTCGATCGTGCGCATCGCGGTGCGCAGGCGACGCCGGTCCGCGGCGCTGTGCCCGGCCAGCAGCGCGGCGATGTCGTGCGCGGAGCGGCGGTCGAGATCGTCGGCCGCGGCCCGCCCGGCGTCGGTGAGCTGGACGAGTTGCAGGCGAGCGTCGGAGCCGGAGCGGTGCCGGCGCACCAGCCCGGCGCTCTCGAAGCGGGCGAGGATCCGGCTCAGATAGCCGGGGTCCAGGCCCAGGTCGGTGCGCAGCGTGCGGACGCCCAGCGGTCCGGAGTGCGCGAGTTCGAACAGGATTCGCGCCTCGGTGAGCGAGAAGTCGCTGTCGAGCAGATGTTCCTCGAGGACGCCGATCAACCGGGTGTAGCGGCGGTTGAACGCGCGCACGGCGCCGACGTCGTCGCGATCGAGCGCGGGGATCGTCACGACCCTCCCTTCGCAGTTCTTTGACCGAGTCAAAGATATCGCGCGGCGGCCCTGCGCACACCGGATTCGCCGCGGTGATAACTTGAACGGCGTTCAAGACCATTTCGTGAAGGGATCCGCGTGGCCCTGACAGCCGACCAGATCACCGCCCTCGACGCCGCGCACGTCTGGCATCCCTACGGCGGCTTCCCGGCGAGCACCGAACCGCTGGTGGTCGCCTCGGCCGCGGGCACCCGCCTGACCCTGGCCGACGGCCGCGAACTGGTCGACGGGATGAGTTCGTGGTGGGCGGCGGTGCACGGCTACCGGCACCCCGTGCTGGATGCCGCGCTGCTCGAGCAGTCGCAGCGGATGAGTCACGTCATGTTCGGCGGGCTCACCCACGAACCGGCCGTGCGGCTGTCCCAACTGCTGGTGGAGCTGACTCCCGACGGTCTGGACAAGGTGTTCCTCTGCGATTCCGGTTCGGTCTCGGTCGAGGTCGCGGCCAAGATGTGCCTGCAGTACTGGCGGGCGCTCGGACAGCCGGAGAAACGGCGGCTGTTCACCTGGCGCGGTGGGTATCACGGCGACACCTTCACCCCGATGAGCGTGTGCGATCCCGAGGGTGGCATGCATTCGCTGTGGACCGATGTGCTGACCGAGCAGATCTTCGCGCCCGTACCGCCGGTCGACTTCGATCCCGGCTACGTCGCGGAGCTCGACCGGATGCTGGCCGCGCATGCGCACGAGACCGCGGCGGTGATCGTCGAACCGGTCGTGCAGGGCGCGGGCGGAATGCGTTTCCATCATCCGCGCTACCTGAACGAGCTGCGCCGCCTGTGCGACGAGCACGGCGTGCTGCTGGTCTTCGACGAGATCGCCACCGGATTCGGCCGCACCGGAACGTTTTTCGCCGCCGAGGCCGCCGGGGTGGCGCCCGATGTGATGTGCGTGGGCAAGGCCCTCACCGGCGGATATATGACCCTGGCCGCCGCCTTGTGCACCACCCGCATCGCCGAGACCGTCAGCGCGGCCCACGGCGGGCTCATGCACGGGCCCACGTTCATGGGCAATCCGCTGGCCTGCGCGGTCGCGGTCGCCTCGGTGGAACTGCTGCTCTCGCGGGATTGGGCGGGCGAGGTCGCCGCGATCGAAGCGGGTCTGAAATCGGGACTTGCTGCGGCACAGGATAATCCGCGCGTGGTGGACGTGCGCGTGCTCGGCGCGATCGGGGTGGTGGAGCTCGACCACGCGATCGATATGGTCGCCGCGACCCGCGCCGCCGTCGAGGTCGGCGTGTGGCTGCGGCCGTTCCGCAATCTGGTCTACACCATGCCGCCGTTCATCAGCAGTGCCGACGATATCGCCCGCATCGCCGCCGGTGTGGTCGCCACCGCCGCAGCCGGTTGAGCCGAATTCCATTCCGGCGCGCGGTTCGTCGTATATCGGAAATTTATTTTCGTGTGATATGGTGACAGCGAGCACGAAAATTCCTGTCTATCATCGGCATTCGCGCGGTGATATCCACCGGCTCTTCGGACGGTGAAAGGGAATTCGATGATCGGCACCGAACCCAGTCGCACGGCGATGATGGCGGCCGCGGCCCGTGCGGCCCACCTGCTGATCGACAGCGAGCCCTATCTGTTCCGCGACACCATGGCATCCGCCCTGCTCGGCCCGCATGCGGAGGAGCTCATCGGCTACCACCTGCAGCACGGCGACCATCCGCTGCTCGCCGCAGTCCGGGCGCAGGCGACGGTGCGCAGCCACTGGGTCGAACAGCGCCTCGCAGAATCGGCTGCGGCGCAATATGTCGTTCTCGGGGCGGGACTCGACAGTTTCGGATATCGCGATGCGGCCGAAGGGATCCGGGTATTCGAGGTCGATCATCCCGGCACCCAGCGGTGGAAAAGGGAAATTCTCGCCATCGGCGATATCCGCCCGGTCGGGGAGGTGGTTTTCGTACCCGTCGATTTCGAACGCGACGATCTGCCGCGGCATTTGGCCGATGCCGGATTCGACCCTGCACGTCCCGCGCTCATCAGCTGGCTCGGCGTCAGCATGTATCTCACCGCCGAGGCGATCGGCACCACGCTGGCCGGCCTCTCCGGTCTGGCCCCGGGCACGGAACTGGTGATGGAGTACATGCTCGATCCGGCACTGCGCGACGGCAACGGACACGCCTACGCCGAATCCGTCCAGCCCGTCACCAGTGCCCAGGGCGAACCGTGGCTGAGCACCTTCACTCCGGAAACCCTCGACGACGTCCTGCATCGGTACGGATTCACCACCGTCGAGCACATCAGTCACCGCGCGGCGGTACCGGCAGGCTGGTGGAGGCGCGCCGATGCGCTGCAACCGGTGGATCTGTGCCGGCTGGCATATGCACGCGTCGGCGGGTGACCCCGCCGTGGCCTGCGGCGGTAGGCGCGGTGTGTTTGGCTGGACTCCGACGCCTAGGAGCCGAGGAGTGGGGAATGCGGGCACTGCGAGTGATCGTCGTCGGCGGGGGAATCGGCGGAATGGCCGCCGCGATCGCGCTGCATCGGGGCGGGCACGACGTCGAGGTCTGGGAGCGGGCCGCCGATATCGGCGAGGCGGGGTCGGGATTGACACTGTGGCCCAACGGATTACGTGCCCTGGACGCGATCGGAGTGGGGGCGCGGGTGCGCTCGCGCGCGATGGCCGACACCGAGGGCGGAATCCGTGACCGCTCCGGCCGCTGGCTGACCCGCACCGACACCGGGAAAATGGCCGAGCGGTACGGCTCGGTGGTGGCCGTGCATCGCGCGGACCTGTTCGATATTCTGCGCACCGCACTCGGCGACGACCGGCTGCGCCTGGGACGCACCGTCACCGGCGTCGACACCGAAGGTAGTTGGGAGACAACGGCGTCGGGAAACGGCGACCCGGCGCCGGCAACGGGTGTGCCCGGGCACAACGCCGCGGAAGACGAGACTCCGGAGGTGCGTGACACCACCGGAGATGTCCGGGCGTCCGATGGTGGACAGGGGTCGTATGCCGCCGCGGGCGCGCGGAAGCCGGTGCGGGATGTGCCCGCGGAGCGCGCGGCGAGCGAACGTGGCGGGCGGGGAGCGCGGGTTCTGTTTGCCGGGGGAGCGGAGACGGCGGATCTGGTGATCGGGGCCGACGGCCTGCGCAGTGTCGTGCGGGCCGCGGTCTGTCCGCACGCCCGCCCGCCCCGCTATGCCGGATACACCGCCTGGCGGATGGTCACCGCGCCGCGGCCCGAACTTCGCCAGGGCGGCCAGATATGGGGCAGCGGTGAGATTTTCGGCATCGTCCCGCTGTCCGACCACCGGGTGTACATGTTCGGCGCGGTGAACGCCGCCGAAGGTGAGCGCGGGGCAGACGGCGAATTCGCGGAAGTGCACAGGCGTTTCGGTGAGTGGCCGGATCCGGTGCCGCGGCTGCTGGCGGCGGTGTCGCCGGAATCGGTGATGCGTCACGACATCTACGAGCTTCCCGATCTGCCGACATTCGTGCGCGGTCCCGTCGCGCTGCTCGGCGACGCCGCGCACGCGATGACGCCGAATATGGGACAGGGCGCCAATCTCGCGCTCGAGGATGCCGCCACCCTGGCCGCGCTGCTCGACGATCGCGGGGTCGAGGACGCACTGCGCGGCTACGACTCGCTGCGCCGCCCGCGTACCCGCGCGCTCGCTCATCGCTCGCGGCGGATCGGGACGGTCGCGCAATGGTCGTGGCCGCCCGCCGTCCGGGCTCGCGACACCGCGCTGCGGCTGATGCCCGGCTGGGCCATGCTGCGCAGTTTCGATCGGGCCCTCGACTGGAACCCGCCGCGCTGACCTGTACGGGTTCGATCGAGGCCCCGCCGCAATCGTCCTGAACGGCGTTCAAGTATGCTTCCGAGCTGTGAACGAGGATCCGTTGAGCTGGTTGGACGAGCGTGCGGGTGACCGGGTGCGCGCCGGATTGCGGCGGCAGCTGCGGGCGCGACCGGCGCACAGCGATCTCATCGACCTCGCCTCCAACGACTACCTGGGCCTGTCGCGGCACCCCGAGGTGATCGCGGGCGCGGTCGAGGCGGTCCGGACCTGGGGCGCCGGTGCGACCGGATCGCGGCTGGTCACCGGCACCACGGTCGCGCACGAGGAATTCGAGGCCGACCTGGCCGACTTCGTGGGGGCGCAGGCGGGCCTGGTCTTCGCCTCCGGCTATGCCGCCAACCTCGGCATCGTCACCGCCTTGGCCGGGCGCGGCGCGCTGGTGGTCTCCGATGCCGGTAGCCACGCCTCGCTGGTCGATGCCTGCCGACTCTCGCGGGCGCGGGTGGAGATCGCGCCGCATCGCGATGTCGAGGCGGTCGACCGGTTGCTGTCGCAGCGCACGGAGGACCGCGCGCTGGTGCTCACCGACTCGGTGTTCAGCGCCGACGGCGACCTCGCGCCGCTGGCCGATCTGCATCGGGTGGTCCGCGCGAACGGTGCGGTGCTGATCGTCGACGAGGCGCACGGCATCGGCGTGCGCGGCGACGGTGGTCGCGGCCTGGTGCAGGAACTCGGCCTGGCCGGGCAACCGGATCTGATCGTCACAGCCACCTTGTCGAAAGCCCTTGCCGCGCAGGGCGGAATCGTGTTGTGCGACGAGCGGGTACGCGCCCACCTCATCGATACCGCGCGCACGTTCATCTTCGACACCGGATTGGCGCCCGCCGCGGTGGGCGCCGCACATGCGGCCCTGCGGCTGCTGCGCAAGGAACCGGAGCTGGGCGGGCGAGTGCTCACCCGGGCCGCCGATATCGCGCGCATCGCCGGTGTGCCGCAACCGGATTCGGCGGTCGTCTCGGTGGTGCTGGGACAGGCGCAGGTCGCCTACGACGCCGCGCAGCAGTGCCGGGAGCGCAGTCTGAGCGTGGGCTGCTTCCGGCCGCCGTCGGTGCCGGAAGGCACCTCGCGGCTGCGGCTGACCGCGCGTGCCGACCTCACCGATGCCGAGATGGAGACCATCGCCACGGTGCTGGACGAGGTGCTGACCGCGGCGCGGGATCCGCAGGCCGCCTGAGTGATGCGAGGAACGACAGGAGCGAGGCGCTATGAGCAGGTTGATCGTCACGGGAACCTCGACCGACGTCGGGAAGACCGTCGTCACGGCCGCGCTGGCCGCGGCGGCGCGGTCGGCCGGGCGCACGGTCGCGGTCTGCAAACCCGCACAGACCGGCGTGGCTCCGGACGAACCGGGCGACCTCGCGGTGATCGAGCGGCTGTCGGGCGTGACCCGCACGCTCGAACTGGCCCGCTATCCCGAACCGCTGGCCCCCGACACGGCCGCCCGCCGCTGCGGGCAACCGTTGCTCACTCTCGGTGAGACGGTGGCCGGAATCGACTCGCTGGCCGATGCCGACCTCACGCTGATCGAGGGCGCGGGCGGACTGCTGGTTCGCGTCGGGGAGTTCACGCTGCTCGAACTGGCGCAGAAACTGGACGCACCGGTACTGGTGGTGGCGGCCGCGGGCTTGGGGACCCTCAACCACAGCGAACTCACCACCCGAGCCCTCGCCGCCGCCGGTGTGCGCTGCGCGGGACTGGTCATCGGATCCTGGCCGAGCGCACCGGATCTCGCCTCCGAATGCAACCGCACCGACCTGCCCGAGGTCACCGGTGTCGGGGTCGTCGGGGTGATTCCCGAGGGCGCCGGACAGTGGCTGCCCGAGCGATTCGCCGATACCGCCTCCGGCTGGTTCCATGCGGACTGGATGCGGCGATACCTCGGCTGAGCCGGCCGAGGCGGCGACGCCCCGGTTCGTGTCGGTGGGGCCTGGCAGGATGCGGGGTATGAGCGCAACCGGGGAGGATGCCCGCGACTATGCCCTGTCGCTGCCGGAGACGTCGGAGCAATTCGCTTGGGGGATGCCGACTTTCCGGGTCGCGGGCAAGCTGTTTCTGACGCTGCCCGAGGCAGAGACCTCGATGGCGGTGCGCTGCCCGATCGTCGATCGCGACGAACTGGTCGTGGCCGAGCCCGGGAAATTTTGGATCGCCGCGCACGAGGCCGGTAACGCGTGGGTGCGCGCCCGGCTGGCCGCCCTGGACGACCGGGCCGAACTCGAGGCGATCATCCTCGATTCGTGGCGCCAGGCCGCACCTCGCCACCTCCTCGACGACCAGCGGTAATCGATATCGGGTATCGGCGCGGCGCGGCGCGGAGGGGATGCGCCGGTCGCGAACGCCCTTACAGTGGGTGGGGATGTCCATGCGAGATCGGCACCCTTCCACGGTCGCGGATTACGACGATGCGCGACGGCGGGCCCGGCTGGCCGAAACCCGTGTGGGGCACCGCTGGCGGACGCTGGGGCGGACGCGGCGCGTGCTGCTGCGGGCGGCGCTGGTCCCGATCGTCGTTCTGGTCGTGTTCGCGCAGTACTGGCATTACGACGTTTCCCCCGAGCAGGCACGGCTGGCGCGCACCGATCCCGCGGTGCTGCCCATCTCCGGCCCGGCCGCGGCGAGCGACCGCGACACCGCGGTGTTCGACCTCGTCGGCCTGGGTTCGCTCGATGCCTCCGATACCGCGCGCGCGTTGCCCTCACTGCGGCAACTGGGTTCGGTGTGGGCGGTGCGATACGACAACACCGGTATCGACACCAAGGTCATCAGCGATCTGATCATCCGCGTCACCGAGGCCGCCCGCATCCACAAGGTGGTGCTGGTCGGCCACAGCATGGGCGGGGTGATCGCCCTCGAGATCGCCAAACACATCCACACCCACAGCACGCGCACCCTGTCGGGGGTGATCCTGGACTGCACGCCGGTCGACCTGGCCGCGGTGCGGCCGGAAAGCCGCGACCAGGGCGAGGATCTGCTGCGCTGGTTCGGCTGGTTCCCGGGCACGCGGGAGAGCCGGGGGCTGCGACTGCTGGCGGAAACCTATTCCCGGCATGACCAATTCGTCGACTACGGTTCCAGTCCGCCCGGCATCCGGACCGCGTCGCTGCGCCGTACCGTCACCGATGTGCTGCGGCAGAAGATCTTCAACACCGACGCCGCCAGCAACGGCCTCATCGAAGATCAGTTCAAGGCCATCGTCGCCAGCGGCGCGATCGACGACCTGCGCGCGCTGGCGAAACCGGCGGCCGGCAAACCCCGCCCGGCCGTCGTGTTCATCCGACCGCACAATCCGTACCGGGATTCCGTCGTGGACGACGTATACACCCATCGCGCACTGATCGACACCGTCGGCGGTGTCGACGGCACACTCCTGGTGGTGCTGACCCGCAGCACGGGCCACGCCGATCCGCGCCGGCATCCCCGCGAATACAACACGGTGATCGCGCAGCAGGTCGTGCCGTTCATCGGGCTGGTTCACTCCGAGCAGTCCATGGGCATGCCGTGAACCGGCGGTTCAGCGCACGGCGTCGTCGAAGGCCGGGCGAATTCCCGAGGGCGGCACCATGTTCCACCGCTCGAGGTGGGCCCGCACCTGCTCGGCGGCATCGATGTTGAGTGGGCTCGACGTCCACAGCACATAGGGCAGATCGAGAAACCGCTGGTGCGTGACGGCGCGCAGCCGGTTGATTCCGGGTTTGGCGCGCAGCGCTTCCACCTTCTGGGCGAAGTTCTGCCCCGGATAGTCGACGAAGACGATGGCGTCCGGGTCGGCGGCGGCCAGGCGTTCCCACGACACCGTAGTCCACGTGTCGGCCACATCGTCGAGTGCGTTGCGGGCACCCGCGGCCTCGAGTACGGCCTGGGGTCCGCCGAATCTGCCGCTGGAGAAGATGGTGTCGCTCGCGCTGTCGAAGACGAACACGGTCGGGGGTGTCGCGGCCCGCGGTGCCGCGCGCAATCGCTCGAGGCGGGTATCGATGTCGGCGACGAGTGCGGTGGCCCGATCGGGACGGCCGGTGATCGCACCCAGATTCGACAGATCCGCGCGCAGCGCCGCCCACGGCTCGACGGTGCCGCGCTGCCGCTGACCGGCGTGCGGGCGGCAACTCTCGGTGAGGATGTAGGGCGCGATGCCGTGGGCGCGCAGCGTATCCGGGGTGAGGTCGGTGGCCTCGCTGTAGCCGTAGTTCCAGCCGGCCACCATCACATCGGGGCGGTGGGCGAGCACCGTCTCCCGCGACGGCGAGGTCGGCGCGACATTGTTCAGGCGATCGACCACGTCACCGTAGTGGCGCCGCAGGGTCGCGACGTCCTGTTGCAGACCGGCCACGGCGGCCACCGAATCCTGTGCGCCCAAGGCCAGCGTCATCGCGACCATATTGGTATCGTTGACGAACATGCGCTGTGCCGGAGCCGGAAAGCGTGCCTGTTCACCGCAATTGGTCAGGGTCAGGTTGCCGTCCGAAGGCTGCGCGGGGCCGCACGCCACCAAGCACGCGACGGTCGACCCGACGGCGAGCCAACGCAGAAGTTGCATATCGTCCACCTTCAACGGTTTTCGGGACTACAGCTGCCGGGTTCGCGGCGCCGGCGAGGTTCGTGCACGGTGGACGGCCGGCATATGCGCCGCCGTTTCCGGGCAGCGGTGAGCCGGGTGGTGCCGGAATCACGATGACCGAGGTCCGCGAGCGGCGGGTGGGCCCCGGGCGGCGTCGGGCGGTGCGGTCGGCTCGGGTCACCGCAGCGGTGCCGGTACCTCATCCCGCAGCCTCGGAATTCGGTTCCAGCAGTGCATGTGTCGCACCCGTCTCCGGATGTCGCACGCGCGCCGCCCGCACACCGAAGACGGCGGCGAGGACCTCGGAACTCAACGCCTCCCGGGGCGGACGCGGATCCGATGCGGATCCGTCGTGCACGACCAGAACCCGATCGCAGTAACGGTCGGCCAAGGTCAGATCGTGCAGGGCGACCACGACCGTGCGGCCCAGTCCCCGAACCAGATTCAGCAGCGCGAGCCGGTGGGTGATGTCCAGGTGATTGGTCGGCTCGTCGAGCAACAGCAGCGGACTCGCCTGCGCCAGCGCCCGGGCCAGCAGCACCCGCTGCCGCTCACCGCCGGACATCCGCCGCACCGGGCGCTCTGCGAAGCCGTCGAGATCGACCGCCGCCAAGGCCTCGCCGACCGCGCGGCGTTCGGCCGGACTACCGGCGCCCCACGACGGCAGATACGGCGTGCGCCCCAAGGCGACCACCTCACCGGCGCACAGATCCGCCGCCGGCTGGTCGTCCTGTCCGACCATGGCGACCAGGCGAGCGCGCCGTCGCGGTGACATCGCGTGCAGCGCTTCGCCGTTCACCAGGACCCGGCCCTGCCGTGGGCGCAGCAGTCCGCCCAGCGTGCGCAGCAGCGTGGATTTCCCGGCGCCGTTCGGCCCGACGATGCCGACCACTTCACCGGGCTCGACGCCGAAATCGACGCCTGTCAACACGTCCCGGTGGCGGGGCCCGCATGCCAGCTGCCGGACCCGGAGAACAGCGGGCGCGGACTCCGCCGCCTTCGCAGCGGGCAGCCTCGTTCCGTCCACAGGTTCGGGCTCGCGGGTCCGGAGACGGCGGATCATGCCGCACCGAACCGGTAGTGCCGCCGACCCATCAGCAGCAGGAACACCGGTGCGCCGATCAGCCCGGTGAGCACACCGACCGGAATTTCGGTGGGCCGCACCAGGATCCGGGCCGCCGCGTCGGCCACGACCAGGAACAGCGCACCGCACAGCGCGGCGACCGGCAGTAATCGCCGATGGGTGGAGCCCACCAGCATCCGCGCCGCATGCGGTACCACCAAACCCACGAAGCCGATCCCGCCGGACACCGCCACCAGGACGCCGACCAGAATCGCCAGCCCGGTGAACAGCCCGTAGCGCACGGCCCGCACCGGCACTCCCACCGATGCGGCGGTATCGGCGCCCACGCTCAGCGCGTCGAGCCAGCCGTGTACGGCGAACAGCGCCGCGCCCGCGCCCGCGACCACGGTGGCGGGCATCGCGATTCGGGTCCAATCCGCCCCGGCCAGGCTGCCGAGCAGCCAGAACAGCACCGACTGCGCGGCCTTCGGATCGGCGCTGCGGAAGATGAGATAGCTGCTCAGTGCCGAAAACGCCGATCCCAGCACCGTTCCGGTCAAGACGAGACGCAGCGGCGTCAATCCGCCCTGCGCCATCGCGATCGCGAAAACCGTTGCCGCCGCGACCAAGGCGCCGACGAGCGCGCCGCCCGACAGCGCCCAGATGCCCGCACCCGCGAACAGGCCCGACGTGATCACGGCCGCGGCGCCCACCCCCGCGCCCGAGGAGACACCCAGCAGATAGGGATCGGCCAGCGGATTGCGCACCAAGGTCTGCATGGCGGCACCGGCGAGCGCCAGTCCCGCGCCGACCACGGCGGCCAGTATCGTGCGCGGCACCCGCAACTGCCACACGATGGTGTCGAAGGCGGGATCGACCGCACCGCCGCCGTTCAGATGTCCGCCCAGCACTTCGATCACTGCTCGAATCGGCAGCGGTTCGGCGCCGCACGCGGTCGCCACGACCATCGCGGCGAGCAGCGACGCCAGCGTCAGGGGAACGACGATCGTTGTCCGGACGCGGTTCATCGCCGGAACTCCACAGGCATCACGCGACCTTTTCAGAGCAGTGCCCGGCGACCGAGGTCTGACTCCCGCACCGGTCCGCATCAGCGGCCGCCGCGGTCACAGTGGCGCGACCGTCCCGGATTCCCACCGGATTCCCGCGCCGCCGGGGATGACGGTCCCGAATACTACCGTCCGAAATGTCCGGCTAGCGCACCCGGCTCCCGAGCAGATGCAGTACCCCGCCCACGAACAACTGCAGTCCGAAGTCGAACCGCTCGGTGGCCGAGGTGTTCTCGTAGAGCGGGGAATCCTCCTCCGCCAGTGCGCCCGCGGAGTCCATCTGCATCCGCGACTGCTCGTCCACCGTCTCGCCGAGTACGTAGTAGAGCAACGTGTAGGCGGCCAGATCGGCCTCCTCGCGCGTCATGCCGCCGCGAATCATCGCACTGGCCAAGCGTTCCCGGCCCTTGCTGGTGGTCAGTCGGGAAGCGTAGGTGGCCGAGACCACCTCCGCGCCGTCGCGATACGCCAGCAGGCACGAACGCAGCCGATGCGCCAGTTCGCTGATCTGGCCCGGCCAGTCCTCGGCGGCGACGGGCTCGTCCATCGGGGTGAGGATGCGGTCGGCGACCGCGCCGAGCAGCGCCTGCTTGTTCGGGAAATGCCAGTACAGCGCGCCCGGCTGCACGTGCAGAGCGGTAGCGAGGCGGCGCATGGTCAGATCGGCGAGCCCGTACTGATCGAGGATGGCGATGGCGCCGTCGATCACATCCGCCCGATGTAGCTGCACTTCTACCCCTCGTATGTTTTGACTCACTGACCCCGCTACCCTAGCCTGAACACCGTTCAAGTTGCACGGCATGGACGCGCAGGCCCGGAGGCGGCAGCCTGCGTAACCACGGAGGGCCCAGTCCATGCCACTACGGGCACGGCCGCACCGGCCGAAAGAAGGGATTCGTGCTGTGACGCAGGCACCCGTGAAGACCGACATTCTGGCCACCGCGCGTGAGCAGGTTCTCGAACGTGGCGTCGGGCTGACTCAGGAGCAGACCCTCGAGGTGCTGCGTCTGGGCGACGACCAGCTCGAGGCGCTGCTGGAGCTCGCGCACGAGGTGCGGATGAAGTGGTGCGGCCCCGAGGTCGAGGTCGAGGGCATCATCTCGCTCAAGACCGGCGGCTGCCCCGAGGACTGCCACTTCTGCTCGCAGTCGGGTCTGTTCCAGTCGCCGGTGCGCGCCGCCTGGCTCGACATCCCGAGCCTGGTCGAGGCCGCGAAGCAGACCGCCAAGACCGGCGCGACCGAATTCTGCATCGTCGCCGCCGTGCGCGGTCCGGACGAGCGCCTGATGGCGCAGGTCGCCGCCGGCGTCGAGGCCATTCGCAACGAGGTCGACATCCAGGTCGCCTGCTCGCTGGGCATGCTCAACCAGGAACAGGTCGATCAGCTCGCCGCCATGGGCGTGCACCGCTACAACCACAACCTCGAGACCTCCCGCTCGCACTTCCCGAACGTGGTCACCACCCACACCTGGGAGGAGCGCTGGGACACCCTGCGCATGGTGCGTGAGGCCGGTATGGAGGTGTGCTGCGGCGGCATCCTCGGTATGGGCGAAACCCTGGAGCAGCGGGCCGAATTCGCCGCCGATCTGGCCGAATTGGAGCCCGACGAGGTTCCGTTGAACTTCCTCAACCCGCGCCCGGGCACCCCCTTCGGTGACCTCGAGGTGCTGCCCGCGGCCGACGCGCTGCGCGCCGTCGCCGCGTTCCGGCTCGCGCTGCCGCGCACCATCCTGCGCTTCGCCGGCGGCCGCGAGATCACCCTGGGCGACCTCGGCGCCAAGCAGGGCATCCTGGGCGGGATCAACGCCGTCATCGTCGGCAACTACCTGACCACCCTCGGTCGTCCCGCCGAGGCGGATCTGGACCTGCTCACCGATCTGAAGATGCCGATCAAGGCGCTCAACGAGACCCTCTGAGCGCCCGCGGCCGCGGCGGTTCGGGTATTGTCGAGCAGCTGGAGAGCTGCACTTCATAAGGGGTTTCGCGAATGGTGGTCCAGATGCCACAGCCTGATATGCAAGAGCGCTACAACCCGTACACGGGGAAGCGGATCGTCGTGGGTCTCGACGATCCGGTGCCGGCGGCCGCGGCCCTGGGCCTGGAACCGCCGCGTTACTGCGAGCACTGCGGCCGCCGGATGATCGTGCAGGTGAGTCCGGACGGCTGGTGGGCTAAATGCTCCCGGCACGGGGTGATCGATTCCCACAGCCTGGACCATCGCTGATGACCTCCCGCGGTGCCGCCGCAGCCTCTCCCGCACCGCGCGAGCTGCGGGCGGCGCTGGGAATCGTCGCGGCGGTGCTGGTGGTCAGCATCATCGGCGGCGGAGTGTGGGCCATGCTCGCCCCGACCGAGAAGGTCTTCGTCGTCGAACCCGGTAGCGGTATGGCGCTCACCGGCGAAAGCGCGCACCGCTTCGACGCGGTCGCGATCTTCGGCTGCGTCGGTTTCGTGGCCGGCTTGCTCACCGCCGCCGCGGTGTGGCGCTGGCGCGTGATGCGCGGGCCGATCATGCTGGCGAGTCTGCTGATCGGCTCGCTGGCCGGGGCCTGGGTGATGTCGTGGTTCGGCGAACAGGTCGCGCGCTGGATCCACCCCCGCTCACACAACCCGCCCGTGCACACCGTCGTGGAGCTCGCGCCCACCGTCGAAGGCTGGACCGCTCTCCTGCTGCAACCGCTGATCGCCGGACTGGTCATCCTCCTGCTGTCGGCGCTGAGCACCTCCGAGGACCTCGGGAGCGGCCGCGGTGACACGGCGGAACCCGCACCCCACACGCCACTTTCCGAGGTGACCTACGGCCCCTACCATCGGCCCGGGTCCTATCAGAACGCCGATTCGCAGCGCTGAATCGCGCCGACCACGTTGCGCCACTGGGTGAATGCTGTCGTGCGCGGCATGGCTGACCGCTGCCGGCAGCCCGAATCGCCGCTTATTCGATGGCGATCCGGGCTCGCGGTGGTTACCGTTGCGGCGGATCAGCCAGGAGGGGAGGTGTATACGAATGGCAGGAGCGAACGCGCGAATCGGAAGTGATTGCGCGGCAACCGAACAGCTCGAACGGCCCAATCTCACCGCGTGGCGGCGTCGGCACGAACTTCGCCGGTCCGCTGCGGCGCAGCCGGTGGCGAACAAGCGCACCTATCGGCGCACGGTCAAGCATCGGGATCGGCAATGGTGAGTCGGCGGTAAGGGATTCACCGACCGTCGTGGGTGGCGTGATATTCGGATTCGATCCTCTTCTCCTGGCGTCGTTCCCGCAGCTTCCACACGATCAGCGCCACGACGACGATCACCACGACCGCGATCGCCATATCGCGGCCGACGGTCTTCGCCACCTTCTCGTAGGAATTGCCGGCGATGTAGCCGAGGACCACGAAGGTCGTTCCCCAGACGATGCCGCCGAAGGCGTTGAACGAGAGGAACCTCGGGTAGGGCATGCGGGAGGCGCCCACCAGGGCCGGCATCACCGCGCGGAAGAAGGCGGTGAAGCGGCCGAGGAAGACCGCCCAGCCGCCGCGGCGGGCGAGGAACTCCTGAGCGTTGTCCAGGCGACCGCGGTGCTTGTCCAGGTAGGAGGCGGCGAGCAGGCGGCTGCCGAAATGTTTGCCCACCTCGTAGCCCACCGAGTCGCCGATGATCGCTGCGGCCACCACCAGCAGGATCATCACCCACAGCAGGACATGCCCCTGGCTGGCCGCGACACCGCCGAGGACGGCCGCCGTCTCGCCCGGAATCACGAAGCCGACGAAGATCGCGTCCTCGGCGAAGACGAGCAGGCCCACCGTCAGGTAGATCCACACCGGCGCGATATCGAGAATCCGGTGCATCAGCGATTCCATTCCGCCGACGCTACCGTGCGCGGACCACAGGCGTCGGCGGCGGTCGGCGCACATCGTTCGCAGTGACCCCGCTGCCGCGGGCGGTCCGCTCACACAGCGGCGGAGACCGCTCACCCCGGGGGGCGCAACGCCGCGAATTCGTCGGTGACCCGAATCTCGTCGTCGGTGAACCGATAGACCGCCGCCGGCCGCCCGCCCGATTTACCGGGCGCGGCGGTCTCCCCGGTCGGCGTGATCACTTTGCGGCGACTCAGCACGCGCTGCAGATTCGTGGTGTCGACCTCGTAACCCAGAGCGGTGCAATAGATTTCGCGCAAGGTCGACATGGTGAACGTCGAAGGCGCCAGGGCGAAGGCGATATTGGTGTACGACAGCTTCGCCGCCAGCCGGGTGCGGGCGTGATGGACGACGGTGCCGTGGTCGAACGACATGTTCGGCAGCGCGGAAACCGGATGCCAGCGGGTGTCGGCGGGCAGTTGCGGGTCCGCGGTCAGCGGCACCAGACCCAGATAGGCCGAGGCGATGCGGCGCACCCCGGGCACGCGATGCGGATCACTGAAGACCGACAGCTGCTCGATATGCCACAGCTCCCGCACGTCGACCTTCTCGGCCAGCTGACGGCGGGCGGAGGTGTCGAGATCCTCGTCGTCGCGCAGCCGGCCGCCGGGCAGCGACCAGGTGCCGGTCTGAGGTTCCATCGCCCGCTGCCACAGCAGCACCCCGAGTTCGGTGCGTCGCCCGTGATTGCCGCGCGGACTCTGTGGATCCACCGGTTCGCTCGCAATCACCGAGCGATCACCCTCCGGACCTGCGGTGACGGTGTCCATGAAGCGACGAACCTGGAACACCGCGGTGAGCGATTCGTGAATGGTGCTACTATGGGCCACGTTTTCGATTGTAAGTCGAAAACCGGGTTGAAGCTAATCGGCCCGGGGTGATGCGACCGGTGAGGGTGCCGGGCGCATGAGGAAGGAGCATGCCATGGCGTCACCGACGCAGGCATTCGCAGCGCAGGTCGTCGACGGTCCGGCCGGTTACGGCGGAGTCGAGGCCACACCGGAGTGGGCGGCCGAGATCAAGCGACTCGCGCGCGAGCGCAACGCCACCATCCTGGCGCACAACTACGAACTACCCGAGATCCAGGACATCGCCGATCACGTCGGCGATTCCCTCGCACTGTCGCGGATCGCCGCCGATGTCCCCGAGGACACCATCGTGTTCTGCGGTGTGCACTTCATGGCCGAGACCGCGAAGATCCTGAGCCCGGACAAGACCGTGCTGATTCCGGATCAGCGCGCCGGATGTTCGCTGGCCGACTCCATCACCGCCGACGAGCTGCGCGCGTGGAAGGCCGAGCATCCCGGCGCCGTGGTGGTGTCGTATGTGAACACCACCGCCGCGGTGAAGGCCCTGACCGACATCTGCTGCACCTCGTCCAACGCCGTCGACGTGGTCGCGTCGATCGATCCCGGCCGCGAGGTGCTGTTCCTGCCCGACCAGTTCCTCGGCGCGCACGTCAAGCGCGTCACCGGTCGCGAGAACATGCACATCTGGGCCGGTGAATGCCACGTGCACGCGGGGATCAACGGCGACGCGCTCACCGAACAGGCCCGCACCCATCCCGATGCGGAACTGTTCGTGCACCCCGAGTGCGGGTGTGCCACGTCGGCTCTCTACCTCGCCGGCGAGGGTGCCTTCCCGGCCGACCGGGTGCACATCCTGTCCACCGGCGGCATGATCGACGCCGCCAAGAACGCGCAATCGAAGCAGGTGCTGGTCGCGACCGAGGTCGGCATGCTGCATCAGCTGCGCAAGGCCGCGCCGGACATCGATTTCCAGGCGGTCAACGATCGCGCCGCCTGCAAGTACATGAAGATGATCACCCCGGCGGCGCTGTTGCGATGCCTGACCGACAACGTCGACGAGGTGCACGTCGATCCGGAAACCGCAGCGCTGGCACGCAATTCGGTGCAGCGCATGATCGCCATCGGCAATCCCGGCGGCGGCGAATAGCACCGGCACCCGCCTCCGGGCGGGCCGGAAAGGTTCGATCGATGATGATGACGCCTTCGATCGGCTGGGAAGCCGAAGCTGATCTGGTGGTGATCGGTGGCGGTGTCGCGGGTTTGACCGCGGCCCGCACCGCCTCGCTGCGGGGGTTGCGGGTCCTGACCCTGAGCAAGGGCGGCCCGACGGATACGTCCACGCAATACGCACAGGGTGGGATCGCGGTCGTCGCGCCCGACGGCGACACCGTCGACTCCCATGTCGCCGACACCGTCGACGCCGGGGCGGGACTGTGCGACGCGCAGGCGGTGCGCTCCATCGTGGCGGGCGGCCGGGATGCCGTCGCGGCGCTGACCGACCTGGGCGCGGTCTTCGATCTCGGCCGCGACGGCCAGGTGTCGCGCACCCGCGAGGGTGGGCACAGCACTCGCCGCATCATCCACGCCGGTGGTGACGCCACCGGCGCCGAGGTGCAGCGCGCGCTCAACGCCGCCGGCCTGCCCGTGCTGTTCGGCACCGCGGCCCTCGACATCGTCACCGGGCCCGACGGTGTGCGCGGTGTGATCGTGGTGTCGGACCAGGGGTTCGGCATCGTGCACACGCCGGCTGTCCTGCTGGCCACCGGCGGTCTCGGCCAGCTCTACGCCTGCAGTACCAATCCGCCCGGGGCCACGGCCGACGGCATCGCGCTGGCGCTGCGGGCCGGTGCGCTGGTCGCCGATCTGGAATTCGTGCAGTTCCACCCCACCGTGCTGTTCAGTCCCGGCGGGCTGGGCCGGCGACCGCTGATCAGCGAGGCGGTGCGCGGCGAGGGCGCGGTGCTGGTCGATTCGAACGGTGATTCGGTGACCGCCGGTGTCGATCCGCGGGGGGATCTGGCGCCGCGCGATATCGTCTCCAAGGCCATCGCCGCCAGGATGCGACAGCTCGGCACCGATCATGTGTATCTCGACGCTCGCGCGATCGACGGTTTCGCACAACGATTTCCGACGATCACCACCTCGTGCCGCGCCGCGGGCCTGGATCCGCGTGCCGACCTGATCCCGGTCGCGCCGGCCGCGCATTTCCAGTGCGGCGGGGTCGTCACCGATACCCACGGGCGTACCGCCGTCCCCGGCCTGTACGCGGCCGGCGAAGTGGCGCGCACCGGTCTGCACGGCGCGAACCGGCTGGCATCGAACAGCCTGCTCGAGGGCCTGGTCGTCGGCGAGCGAGTGGGTGCCGCCGCGGCCGAGCGGAGCGCTTCCGCATCGGAGGTGACCGCGGTGCCGGAGATGTCGTTGCCGCGCATCGACCGCACCGCCCTGCAACAGTTGATGTCGGCACACGCCGGCGTGGTGCGCGACGGTGACGGGCTGCGCGGGGCGATGCTGCGCGTCCTGCATCTGCGCGGTGGCGGATCCGGGAAATCCGAGGCCGCGGATGCTACGGAAGGCGCTGTGACACACGGGGCTCCCGGCGCGGAGCCGCCCGGTCCCGCGGACGACGGGAGCGGCCGCGCGCCGGCCGCGCCGGAAACAGCCGCAGTGCAGGCGATTTCGCGGCTCCACGGCGAGCAGGCCGGCGTGCTGGCCGCGGTGGAGGACGCCGCCCTGACCCTGACCGCGCGGACCCTGCTCCTCGCGGCCACCGCCCGCGCCGAAAGCCGCGGCTGCCATACCCGATCCGATTACCCCGATCCGCGCGAGGAGTTGCGGCGCAGCGTCGCGATCCGGCTCGGTGACGACGGCCGTCCGCAGGTCGTCGCCGATCCGCTCCCCGCCGCGGACCCGCTGCCGGCGGTGAGCACCCGATGACCGCCGCCACGCACCACCTGCTGAGGAGTAGATGATGGCACTGGACCCGCAACTCGACCCCGGGGAACTGCGCACCCTGATCCGCACCGCCCTCGACGAGGATCTGCGCTACGGGCCCGACATCACCTCGGCCGCAACGGTTCCCGCCGAGGCGACCGTCAAGGCCGCGATGGCCTCACGCCAGCCGGGCACGGTGGCCGGCATCGACGTCGGGCTGCTGGTGCTCGACGAGGTGATCGGCGCCGGGAACTACCAGGTGACCGATCGCGTCGCCGACGGCACTCGCGTCGGCCCGGGCGACGCGGTGCTGACGGTCGTCGCGCCGACCCGGCAGTTGCTGACCGCCGAGCGCACCATGCTCAACCTGGTCACCCACATGTCGGGAATCGCCACCGCCACCGCCGCCTGGGTGGACGCCGTCGAGGGCACCGAGTGCCGCATACGCGACAGCCGCAAAACCCTGCCGGGGCTGCGTGCGCTGCAGAAGTATGCCGTGCGCGTCGGCGGTGGCGTCAACCATCGGATGGGCCTCGGCGACGCCGCCCTGATCAAGGACAACCACGTCGTGGCCGCCGGATCGGTGGTCGCCGCGCTGCGTGCGGTGCGCGAACTGGATCCCGATATCGAATGTGAGGTCGAGGTCGACAGCCTCGATCAGCTCGACGCCGTACTCGCCGAGGATGTGGAACTGGTGCTGCTGGACAACTTCCCGTTGTGGGCCACCCAGGCAGCCGTCCAGCGCCGCAACAGCCGCTCGCCGCGCACGAAACTCGAATCCTCCGGCGGGCTCTCCCTCGAGTCCGCCGCCGACTACGCGCGCACCGGCGTCGACTATCTGGCGGTCGGCGCTCTCACTCATTCGGTGCGGGTGCTGGATCTCGGCCTGGACATGTGAGGGCGGATCAGCTGGTGAGTTCGCGCTCCAACGGGGTGCGGAAGCGGGGGATGGCGCGCACGTCGCCGTACCAGGCGGCGGTGCGCTCGACCTCGGCGTCGATCAGCGCTTTCGCATCGGCGCCGACGTCCTCCAGCAGCCGCCAGGCGATCTCGCCGTCGGCGCGCTGAGCCCAGCCGCCGACGATGCGGCCGTCCACCCAGATGCTCGGGCCGATGTTGCCGTTGGTGTCGAACAGGGCCGGGGCGTGCGGGCCGAGGAACCAGTCGCGCGACTGCCAGCCCATCGGAGTCGGATCCAGGGCCGGCAGGAGCGCCGCCCACGGTTCGGTCTCGGGTTCGGGATCCGTATCGTCGGACAGCATCACTCCGGGCCTGCCGTCGAGGTCGACTTCGGTGAGGTCGAGACTCGAAAGCGTCTTGCGCACATCCGTTTTCGTCCACCCCGTCCACCAGGTCAGATCCTCGACGGGAGCCGGTCCGAAGCTGCGCAGCCAGCGGCGGGCCAGTTCGGCGCGCGCCGCGTCGAGTGCGATCGGC